>JAYVZU010000379.1:0-4366 GCA_043783075.1 Rhodanobacteraceae bacterium | reverse complement strand
AATGAGGACGGGGTCGGCAGTCCTCTACGACGAGGATTATGTCTTCGAGTTCGGAAACGCGCAAATTCTGCGGCAATCTGACGACGACAGCGTCGCGGTGATCAGTAGCGGACGCGGCGTGCACGAGGCTCTTGCAGCCGCTGAGCTTTGTGCCATAAGTGGCGTCGGCGTTACAGTGGTGGACTTTCCGTCTGTAGATGACGTTTTATTGTTGGAGTTATATAACTCCGGTAAGGAACTCTTGTTTGCGGAGCAGAACAACGGCTATTTGTGGCAGAACTTTTTGAAGGTGGTCTATCGAAATCGCGATGTGGCGACTGGCTCACTCCAACGTGTACGCACTGTGAATACGTTAAATGTGGAAGGTAGGCCACAGTTCATCCACTCGGCAACGTATGAAGAGTTAATTGAGGCATTCAGGCTGACTCCTGCACGTATAGCAAAAGTAGTCGAAGAAGCAGTAAGAAGTAGCAATAGATAACTACGCAGTAGTCCCCGAGGACATCAATCATGGCCCTACCGATTGTCGATGAACAAAGTATTCCTGCGCTGGACCTGACGGGGCGTATGTTGCGTCGGGTGGTGACGAGCGAGACAACGGATGCGAAGAATTGCAGTATGTGCGTGATCGAAGTTCCGCCCGGCCAGACTGTGAAGCCGGCCCACTCCCACCCGCAGGGCGAAGAGGTTATATATTTGCTGTCCGGAAGTGGGCGCGTTTGGATTGAAGGCGAGATTGGCCTCGTGAAACAAGGCTGTGCTGTCCTCTTTCCGCAGGGCAAGATTCATATGTTGCAAAACACGAGTGCCGAAGTGATGAAGGTGGCGTGCTTTTTTGCGCCGTGAACGAGTCTGGACAACTACAAATTCTTCGACGACATCGAGTTTCCAGACTGACCGACTGTGTTGTCTGAGTGGCTTTGTGCTGAGCCGCTAGAGCCATGCAGCCCATCGATTGCCGGGCCGATGGGCCAGGATACCTTCTCTCCCCAATGCCAAGTAGAATGGTAGGTAATCCTTCAGTGTTTCTGCTGAATCCCAGAGGTTTGCAAAATCATGTCCGTAATCCTTGAAACTCTACCCCTCGGCCAAAAGGTTGGAATTGCCTTCTCCGGTGGGCTTGATACAAGCGCCGCGCTTCATTGGATGAAGCAGAAGGGCGCTTTGCCGTATGCCTACACCGCCAACCTCGGTCAGCCCGACGAGGCCGATTATGATGAAATTCCGCGCAAAGCGCTGGAATACGGTGCTGAAAAGGCCCGCCTGATCGACTGCCGACTGCCACTCGTGCGAGAGGGAATCGCCGCGCTCCAGTCTGGTGCTTTTCACATCACGACTGCGGGAGTTACCTACTTCAATACGACGCCAATCGGCCGCGCGGTCACCGGCACCATGCTGGTCACTGCCATGAAGGAAGACGACGTCAACATTTGGGGCGATGGGTCAACTTTCAAGGGTAACGATATTGAGCGATTCTACCGCTACGGCTTGCTCGTCAACCCTGATCTGAAGGTCTACAAGCCCTGGCTGGACGCGACGTTTATCGACGAGTTGGGTGGCCGCGCCGAGATGTCCGCATTTATGCAGCAGGCCGGGTTCGGCTACAAGATGTCGGCTGAAAAGGCCTACTCGACCGACTCAAACATTCTTGGTGCAACGCACGAAGCCAAAGATCTTGAGCTTCTATCGAGCAGCATGAAGATCGTTGTCCCGATTATGGGCACCGCCTTCTGGCGCGATGATGTTGAGGTGAAGCGGGAAGAGATCACAGTTCGCTTCGTAGAAGGATTTCCGGTCGCGCTGAATGGCAAGGAGTTTCCGGACCCCGTCGAGCTGATGCTTGAGGCGAACTGCATCGGCGGCCGCCACGGACTTGGCATGAGCGATCAGATTGAAAACCGTATCATCGAGGCCAAGAGCCGCGGCATCTACGAGGCACCTGGGCTGGCCCTGTTGTTCATCGCCTATGAGCGCCTGATCACTGGTATTCATAACGAGGACACGATTGAGCAGTATCGCGACAGTGGCCGGAAGCTTGGCCGCCTGCTGTACCAGGGGCGCTGGTTCGACCCGCAGGCGATCATGCTGCGTGAAGCCGCTCAGCGCTGGGTCGCGAAGCCTGTAACGGGCGAGGTCACGATCGAGTTGCGCCGCGGAAATGACTACTCGATTCTGAATACAGACTCTCCAAATCTGACGTTTCAGCCTGAACGCCTGACGATGGAGAAGGGCGAATCTACCTTCTCGCCGCGTGACCGTATCGGTCAGCTGACGATGCGTAACCTTGACATTACCGATACACGCGCAAAGTTGATGACCTATGCGCAGACTGGCCTGCTGACGCTCAGCAAGGGCACCGAGATGCCGCAGCTGAGCTCAGGGACTGACAAGGAATAAGTGACCTGTCGTGCCGTCCCGCTTCGGTGGGACGGCACAACAGATTTTAGCTCAGATTTCCATTCCCAAAAGCAATGAGCCGAGCATCTTGCCGTGTGCATACAGCGCGAGGGAGCGCGTGACTGACTCGGACGGAGGGCGCTCGAGGACAAAGTTGAGCGCCGACAATCCTGGGACCAGATCGCGATCTACTGGACGGATAATGTGATCCCTGAATAGCTCGCTGACACGATCTACTGTCACCCGATCGACCAACATTTCGTAGTTTTCGTCTTCGTATGCAATGAGGGAGATGTTGATGAGGCTCCCTTTGTCTCCGGTGCGGGAGTGGGCGAGTTCGCGCAGCAGCATCATGCAACCTCCATGTGGACCTTCCAGCTAACTGTTGTGCGAGGCAGTAATGCGGGGTGTATCGCGATGCTTTCCTTGAGAGAGGTGTAGACACCTCCACCGCCGGCAGGCCCATTGACGTAAAGACTCTGAACTTCCTGTGGAATCCGCTGGGCTGCCCGCTCAGTTGCAAATCTGCCGACGGCCCGCAGGCGTACTTCGTAGGGTTCGCAGGTTGAGACCGAAGCATCGCCGTGCAGAGAATTCACCCCGATGAGGTCGAAACGCAGGTCTAGCGCACCAAATTGCGCCAGGCGCTTCTCAAGGATTGTTTGGGCGAGGGCGTGCTCGCGGCAAAGCTCCGGGGCCGCCGTAGGAGATCAGGCCCTCTCCAAAGAAGCCATTTCGATAGCCAATGGAAACCTTGTAGGTATCGGTGCGCGGCCTCCCTGTCGCTCCGGTTACTCGAACCAAATCCGGCGCCAGTTCTTCCATGCGGATGTTGGTAAGGTCGGAACAGACATCGGGCGTGATATACCGGGCTGGGTCGAGCACTTCGTACAGTATTTGTTCCCGGCAGGTTTGCATGGAGAGGATACCTCCGGTACCGTCGAGCTTTGTCAGCAGTGCCGTTCCATTCTCAGAGACTTCGGTTAACGGGAATCCAAGCTCTTCGAGACGGGGCACGTCCTTATAACCGGGATCGGCGAAGTAGCCGCCGGTGAGTTGTCCAGCACATTCCAGCAGGTGTCCGATAGCCGTGCCTTTGCCAATGCGTTCCCAATTGTCGTATGACCAGCCGAAGGTGTGGATAAGCGGTGCGAGAAACAGCGAGGGGTCGGCAACACGTCCGGTGAGCACAACATCTGCGCCGTCGGCCAGAGCACCGACGATGGGTTCGCAACCCAGGTAGGCGTTTGCGGAGATCGGCGATTCGGCGGGCGGAAACGGGTCTGTACCGAATGGGATCATATGGCCGATACTCGCCATAACATCGTCTCCTTCGGTCCAGGCAACTCGTAGCCCATGCAGGCCGAGTTCACGTGCAATCTTCACAGTCATCTCGGCTGCGGCTTGCGGATTTGCGGCACCCATATTGCTGATGATGCGGACGCCGTACTGACGGCAGGCGGCGAGCCGCTCCCATATGTTCCTCCAGCAAAGGATCGTAGCCGGGGTGCCCGCCACGTTGCTTACGAAGCTGGGCGAGAGCGATGGTGCGTTCGGCGAGACATTCGAAGACGAGAAAATCGAGGTGCCCACGGATCGCGAGGTCCACGGCAGGCTCGATGCGGTCGCCTGCGAAGCCCGCACCCGATCCGATTCTGACTGTTTTCATAGGCTCCTGTTCAGAATGGAAATACGCGCAGCACAACGGCTGCAATCGTCATGACAATGGAGGCGCACCACAGGTACGGCACCGTGAATCGCTGATGTGCCCCAAGCTCAACACCGCTGAGGCCAGTAACCAGGAAGGTTGACGGTGTTAGCGGGCTTACGGGAAAGCCGGTCGTCATCTGTCCAAGCAGGGCGGCCTGCCCGACAGTTGCAGGAAGAATTCCAAAGCCATGCGCTGTCGTGGCCAGCACCGGTAAGACGCCGAAGTAGAACGAGTCTGGATCGAAGAGCATGCTGAGTG
>JAYVZU010000378.1:0-4370 GCA_043783075.1 Rhodanobacteraceae bacterium | reverse complement strand
TTTGTCGCTCCAGACTCGTCCATCCGCTATTCCAAAGTAGCTGCTATCAGGAGAAGTACCATGAAGATCCGCGCTGCAATCGTCTCCTCCGCTGTACTGCTGGGAGCGAATTTGTTCCTCTCTGCGAGCCTTTGCCTGGGGCAGAGCGGTCCTGTCGATTCCAAGCTTTTCTCCGACATGCGGTGGCGCGAGATTGGTCCCATGCGTGGTGGTCGTGTGCGCGCTCTTGCTGGTGTGCCGAGCCAACCGGCGACGTTCTACTTCGGCATGGTGAATGGCGGCGTTTGGAAGACGACGGATGCAGGGGAAACCTGGGTGAGCCTGTGGGACTCTCAGCCGTCTGGGTCCATTGGATCAATTGCGGTTGCGGATTCGAATCCGAATATCGTTTATGTGGCAAGCGGCGAAGGCCTGCAGCGGCCGGATCTTGCGACCGGTGACGGCGTCTACAAATCTACCGACGCGGGCAAGACCTGGACGCATCTGGCAGAGCTGCGGAATGGACAACAGATTGGTCAGTTGGCGATCGATCCGAAGGATCCGAATAAGGTTTTTGTGGCTGTGACCGGGCATCCATACGGTCCTAACGAAGAGCGCGGCCTCTACCTGACGAAGGATGGTGGCGCGACCTTCAAGCGGGTGCTTTACTCGAACGACCGCACGGGAGCGTCCGAGGTGCAGATCGATCCGAGCAACCCAAGCATTGTGTATGCCGGCATGTGGCAGCGGCAGGAGGCCCCCTGGGAGAACGGTTCGTTCATCGGTGCCGAGGGTGGAATGTATCGCTCGACCGACGGCGGCGAGACGTGGGCGAAGCTGACCGGGCATGGGCTGCCGGACGATATTCTGCAGGTTCAGATCGCGATTGCGCCGACTGATTCTAAGCGTGTCTACGCCGAAGTCGCGACGGTTCGGGGTCAAGTCCAGTTGATGCGTACGGACGATGGTGGCGAGAGCTGGATCCACGCACCGGTCGACGACCCGCGGCCCGAGGCTCGCATCGGCGGCGGCGATGTGCCGGTGGCGAAGGTCGATCCGAAAGACCCGAATACGATTTATGTTGCAACGGTTGTGGCCTGGAAATCGACTGACGCGGGCAAGACGTGGACCGGGCTGCGCGGGTCTCCGGGTGGTGACGACTATCAGAATGCGTGGATCAATCCGAACAACACGGACATTATTGCGTTGGCCAGCGATCAGGGTGTCATCATCTCGCAGAACGCCGGCAAGACGTGGTCGCAATGGTATAACCAGCCGACTGCGGCGATGTATCACGTGACGACGGACAACGCATTTCCGTACCGCGTCTGCGGTGGACAGCAGGATAGCGGTAGTGCCTGCGTGTCGAGCCGATCGAACGACGGCCGGATCACGTTCCACGACTGGCATCCTGCCGGTATCGAAGAGTACGGCTATGCTGCGCCCGATCCGCTGGACCCGGACATTGTCTACGGCGGCAAGGTGACGCGCTACGATCGCCGCACGGGACAGATTCAGAACATTGCACCGAAGGCTGGCTATCGCACGCTGCGTACTCAGCCTCTTCAGTTTTCACCCGTCGATCCGCACAGCCTGTACTTCGCGACGAATACGCTTTGGCTGACGAAGGACCAGGGCAAGAACTGGAAAGAGATCAGCCCGGATTTGAGCCGCGAGACATGGGAGCTTCCGCCCTCTGTGACGGACTACAAGGACTCGTCGAACGCGAAGGCCACCCGGCGCGGAGTGATCTACGCGTTGGGACTTTCTCCACTGGATTTGAACCGCATTTGGGCAGGTACAGATGATGGGCTGATCTGGACGACGACCAACGGTGGCGCCATGTGGGATAACGTTACGCCGCCTGCCATGAAGGCTTTTTGGAAGGTCTTCAATATGGATGCCGGGCACTTCGACGGGAAGACCGCTTACGCTGCTATCAATACGCTGCGTCTGGACGATATGCGGCCACACCTGTTTCGCACGCACGACAGCGGCAAGACGTGGACGGAGATAGTCAACGGCATTCCGGATGGCGCGGCGACGAGCACGATCCGCGAGGATCCGAAGCGCAAGGGTCTGCTATACGCGGGCACGGAGACGCAGGTGTATGTGTCGTTTGACGATGGTGACCACTGGCAGTCGTTGCGACTGAACATGCCCGCCAGCTCTGTGCGCGACCTGCAGGTGAAGGACGATGATCTGGTTGCTGGCACACATGGGCGTGGGTATCTGATTCTCGACAACGTGACGCCACTGCGGCAGATTGCAGCGACGATCGCGAGCGAGCCTGTACACCTCTTCAGACCGCAGACTGCGATGCGGATTCGTGGCGACATGAACCCGCCAACGCCGTGGGTGCCAGAGATGGCGACCGGCGAGAATCCGCCTGATGGCGCAATGTTTGACTACTACGTCGGGGCGAAGTTTGCCGGAGTTATCACGCTGGAGATTGTGGACAGCAAAGGCGAAGTCATCATGCATGTACGCAGCGACGATCCTGTTCCGCCGCTCGATCCGCGCTATCCGGACCCGACCTACTGGGCTCGTCAGCCGCGGGTGATTCTCACCTCCGAAGGGCACCACCGCTTCCTGTGGGATTTGCGCTACCCGGCGGTTCCGGGTATGTCGACTGGCCCATCTGCGGATGAAGCCGTGCCGCACGATACGCCTGCGGTCGCCTCATCGCCGTTCATTCTGCCGGGCAGTTATACGGTCCGTTTGATGGCGGGCGGCAAGACGATGAGCGAGAAGTTCAACGTTGTGATGGACACTCGCGTGAAGACGCCACTCGCCGAACTCGAAGCGCAGTTCAAGGTTTCCAAGGCGATCTATGATGATGCCCTGAAGGCGACGACCGTGCTGCATGAAATCACGGTGCTGCGCGATCAGATGCGCGCGAATCCGACAGCGCCTGCCGCTGGTACGGATACTCTTGAGTCGAAGCTGACCAAGATCGCCGGAGGCCGCGGTGAAGGCGGAGCTCGCGGCGGTGGTGGGCGCGGTGGTCCTGCGGGACCGGCTAACCTGACGACGTTGCGCCTACAGCTTGCACGTATGGAACACACGGTACAGTCTGCGGATGTCGCGCCCACCACCGTACAGGTTGAGGCTTACGAGAGTATCAAGCAGCCGATTGCGGATTTGATTCAGCAGTGGAATCAATTGAAGGCGACGGACTTGAAGGCGCTCAATGAGACTCGGCGCAAGGAGGGTCTGCCGCTGTATATTCTCGATACGCGCATCATCGACCACAACGTGGAAGACCAGATTGAAGTGGGTGATGAGAACTAAGGTTGAGCATATTGACTGAGTCACGCAAACTCGATGAGGCGGAGTCGCTTGTGGATCTATTCCCGCACCGTTCAGCACTATTTCTCAGATTCTGAGGAACAGCTGGATACAGATCTTCGAAATTTATCCCCGTCAGTGGAGACCTATGTCTAAGCCTCGTTCCATCGTGGTTGTTCTGCTTGCGTTTCCACTTGTTATTGCTTCGGCGCAAACGCCGGATACTGCCACTCTGAAGGGGACGATCGCCGATAAGACCCACGCCGCGATATCGGATGCGCAGGTGAGTGTGACCAACCTACAGACGGGCCTATCGCGCTCCGTTACGACGAATGGGCAGGGCAAGTTTTCCATTGCAGGACTTCCGGTCGCGGGCAGCTATAAGGTTCGGATTGCCAAGGGTGGCTTTGCGGAGACAGTTGTTACTTCTACGACACTGGCTGGCGGAAGCACCGCAGATATTTCGCTTGAACTCAATATTGCCGGCGCAACTACAGAAGTTACTGTAAC
Organism: Rhodanobacteraceae bacterium; assembly: GCA_043783075.1. Classification (GTDB taxonomy): domain Bacteria; phylum Acidobacteriota; class Terriglobia; order Terriglobales; family Acidobacteriaceae; genus Edaphobacter. The sequence goes on along the minus strand of JAYVZU010000378.1, from coordinate 590 downwards.
TGGGGCGGCGGGTGACATCCGCGTCGATCAGCCACAGCTTGGAATACATCTCGATGCGGCGCAGATTGGTGAGACTCTGCTGCCAAATAATCGCATTACATTTCTGCCGTTGCTAAGTGCCGCGAATCGGCCTGCAATTAATCAGGGCGATATCTTTATGGATCAAAACCTCTTCACGACGAATGGCGCGGGGCGGCGCCAGAGCTGGTTTGAAATCGACGGAGTTTCCGGTAACGACTCGTGGGGTCGTCAGACTATCTTCACGAATATTCCGGCACCTGCGGTGCAAGAGATGGCGGTGCTTACAAATTCCTTCTCGTCTGAGTATGGCGCGAGTACGGGCAGTGTCGTGAATCTTGTTACGCGGAGCGGCGGGGATCGATACCACGGAGAATTCGCTGGGTTATGGCGCCCGACTGCGCCCGAGGCTGCTTTAGCTGGCTTTACGGCCACCAACGCTACGCTGGGCAATGAGCTTACGAGCGATCTTTTGACGCAGGAGTCAGCGGCTATTGGAGGCCCGATTCAGTTCTCACCGAAGACACGGTTCTTCCTCGCCTTTGAGCATAGCGACGAGCGAAAGGCTTCAC
>JAYVZU010000377.1:0-13094 GCA_043783075.1 Rhodanobacteraceae bacterium | reverse complement strand
TGAATTTGGTGAGGGTAAGGTCGGACAATGTGACGAGGGGAGTTCCGGGTTTTCCATCGCGGCCAACGGAGCCGATGCGCCAGGCAAGATATCCGCCCTCGGCGATGCCGGCGTCGAAGGGCCACTCGCCTGCGATGGGTTTGCCGTTTGCGTCGCGAGGTCCGGCGAAGGCCTGCTGGAGGGCGGTGACTTTTTCCTTCCCGAGACAATCGGCGGATTGTTGTGGCTTGCATTGCAGAATCGCTGGGTCGAAGCGGCGGTCGCGGTGATTGAAGATCATGCCGTCACTGGCTCCGTCGAGGGCGTCGCAGGCGTTGAGAACCGCTTTGCGGACGAGATTCCACTCGGGAGCGGAGAGGGCCTGGAGCAGGATGGGCGCACCGTTTGCGTCTTTGGGTGCGACTTCGGAGAAGACCTTTGCGCCGTGGTGCGAGAGCAGGGTGGCGTCAGAGCCACGATTAATCATGGGGCCGACTGCGGGCATGACCGAGCCGTTAAGGCCACCGCCGCCCTGGAACAAAAGCTCCCCGTTCCACGAGTAGGGGAGTTGCAGCTCGAAGCCGATCGCGTACTCCTTGCCGCCGGAACCAATGTATGGGGAGATCTTGCCGCGAACCCGGCAACGGGCAGGCAGGGTCGCCGGGCTACCCGGCATGGTGCCAGCGGACTGGTCGTCTGCAGCGTCGATGCGGAGGGTGTCTGTGGTCCACTTCAGGGCGTCGGCACAGCGCTGCGCTGGCGGATTGGCTTGGGCGTACGTGCAGGTGGCGGAAAGCAACAGGATTGCGAGTCGTGAGAGGGCATCGGTATTTTTCGAGATCATGGGCGAGGTTCTCCTTCCGGTCGTCGAATTGTACGCTTTGAGAAAGTTACTTTGTATAACGTTTTTTCGAGGCTTAGGGCAGCCTTGCGAAGATGACCGCACGGTCGTCGCTGTAGACCAGCTTCCAGCCCGGCAGGAGGTTCATCACGGTCACCATAGGGGAGGTGCGGGCGAGCAGGCAGAGGTCGACTCGGTACTTGTCGAGGAGCAGGCGAGGGTCTTCGGTTAGACCTTCCCACCGGGCGAAGTCGCTGAGGACGCCGGTCCACTCGAAGACATCGGCGCGGCCGTCGACGAAGACGGGGTGGTCTGGCGCGGCCCAGATGAGGTATCCACCGTACACATACTCGTTCAGCATCCTGCCGGAGACGTGGTTAGCCTTCATAAACTGGACGGCCGCTACGGGATTGTCGCGTTGCAGCTGTTGGTCGATGCTGGCGCGGCTGGGAAAGACGAGTATGCCTACAAGGATGGAGCCGGCGATAAGGACGGCGTTTGGGATGGGCCGCTCGAGTTCGACGCGGTAGCCGTCCCAGAAGTCTGACAGGAGGCGGCAGAGGATGGGCGCGACGAGGATTCCGAAGACAAAGATGAGGCGGGTGTGACTGACCGCGAGCCAGGTCCCGACGGCTAGCAGGAGAAGTTCCTCCCACAGTATTTCTGCGCGTCGCAGGATGACGGTGAGGAAGATACAGGCAAGGATTGCCATCAGCGCGATGCCGCGGGTTTCGGTGAGGGGGAGGGGCTGCCACTCCTGAACCTGCGCGATGCCAATGGGTTGATGCAGCAGGGTATTGATCGGGTACAGAATCTGATTGATGCCCACGGGATTGCAGAGGAGGGCGAAGGTCGAGATGCCGACCGAGACGAGAAACGTCTTGCGGGTGCCGGGCTGCCACGGTGCAGAGACGAGCAGGCCAGCCCGGAAGGGAGTGCAGGAGACCAGCAGAAACACGACCGCCACAACCATCCCGAGGAGAAAGGAACCGTGCGAGTTGATCCAGATGACAAAGAGAATCGGGAGACCGAAGAACCACTTTGGGTTTCTGGTGCGGCCTCTATGGATGAGTAGAAGTTCGCAGAGGAGGAGGATGTAGCCGATCATCTGCGGGCGCGGTGCGAAACCGATCGTTGAGAACAGCCAGATGGTTAAAGCGCCAAGAAGGCTGATCTTGGGATTGTCGGTGTAGAGACAGCAGAGGGTATATCCGGCGATAAACAGAGTGGCCCCGCACAGGCAGAGCCAAACCATCAGGCCGGAGAATCCCGCCATCTTAAACGCGGCATACATGGAGAGTTGCGAGAGCCACTCTTGCGGTATCCAGGGCTGATGGTTGGTGGTGTAAGAGAAGATATCTGTAGTCGGGATCGAATGGGTTGTCCAGATCACCTCGCCAGTCTTGAGGTGCCACCACATGTCGGGGTCGTTCAGGTTGTTGCGGGCTGACATGACTGCCAGCAGGCCTAGCAGGGCTGCAAGAACGACCGGAAACGTCAGAATTCTCCTGAGGCTCAGGGCGCGATGTGCAGACGTCCTGTGGGCCTCGGAGATGATCACTCCTGAACTCATGCAGACTCTTGCGCCTGGTAGTCAGCTATGCTGGCGACGACATGGTCGTCCTGACGAATGAGGCGATGCAGGTAGGCGCGCGAGATTTGCAGGCGTCTGGCGGCAAGGGTTTTGTTGCCGTTATTTTCCTGGACAGCTGCGAGAGCCAGCTTGATTTTATAGTCGCGGAGCAGACCTTCAAAGGAGTCGGCGGCGTGAAAGGCGTCGATGCTGATGACATCCTCTTGCCCTTCGCGCATCGTCTCTGGCAGATCCTGCGGCTCAATCTTGTTGCCGGAGCATAGGATTATGGCACGCTGGATAACATTCTCCAGCTCCCGCACATTGCCGGGCCAGGCGTAGGTCTGGAGCAGGAAGGTTGCCTCGGGCGAGATGCAGACCACAGGCTTTTGATACATCTCCGTGTACTTGGTGAGGAAATGTTGGGCAAGCATCGGGATATCTTCGGGGCGCTCCTGCAGCGACGGTGCCTGGATGTGCATGACGTTAATGCGGTAGTAGAGGTCCTCTCTAAAGCTGCGCTGGGCAACCATCTGGGCGAGATCCTGGTGAGTCGCGAAGATGATGCGAGCCCGCAACGGGATAAGACGATTGCTGCCGAGGCGGCTGAACTCACGCTGCTGGAGGACGCGGAGGAGTTTGACCTGAGTGGAGAGGCTGAGCTCGCCGATCTCATCGAGAAGCAGCGTTCCATCTCCGGCTTGCTCGAGCAGACCGACTCGCGCTCCGACGGTTCCAGTGAAGGCTCCCTTGTCGTGCCCGAAGAGCTCCGCCTCAATAAGGGTTTCTGGAATTGCTCCGCAGGAGACGGCAACGAAGGGGCGTCCGGCGCGGCTGCCAAGGTTGTGGATGGCGTTCGCAATGAGTTCTTTGCCGGTTCCACTCTCACCAGTGATGAGGACAGATGCGTTGATATTTGTTACGCGACGGACGAGGTCGTAGACCCGCAGCATGCGGACGCTGGAGCCGATGAGCATGTCGCAGCTATTGGCTTCGTCCAGCGCCAGAGGTTCGGGCTGGGTCTCTTTCTTCAGAGCAGACTGTTCGCAAGCCCGCAGCAACATCGTCTTCAGGTCGCGAATGGACGGGGGGCGGCGGCAGTAGCCAAAAGCGCCCAGACGCACTAAGTCGGAGGCTATGGAACGCAGACTGTCATCGCCCATAAGGATCGTGTCGATGCGCGAAGCGATAATTCTCTTCGCGAACTCTACCCTGTGGTCGCTCTGTTCATCCCTGGATGCGAGGTCGAGTACGAGCGCATCGCAGCCGGATGTGGAGAGGAGCCGCTTGAAGCCTTCCTCGGTGGGTTCGTAGCAGATCTCAAATTCTGAGCCCAACGCGCCGGCGAGAAGAGTTTGGAGAGTTCGATCAGCTGAGTAAAGGGCAACACGAATCATACGTTTAAACCTCGTGGTTTACGTAGGATCATGGCGAACACGCTGCGGGATCACTGGGGAGAGTGTGGGAGTTCACTCCCGAAATTCTGCAGTTTCTATCGTCACATATCCAGGGGCCCGGGAGCGTATGGAGAGTGCATGGCCGACATCTTCGTGTCGGTCTTATTTTGGAGTGGATGTTCGGTGTTGAGGGCCCAGAAAACCGATAACAATCTAATTTCTATCCGAGGTCTACGGATAAAGCTGAGCCGAATTGCACAAGCTCTAGCCCGGAAACCAAACAATAAGATTAAAGTATGTTCATGTCTACAACTTTCGGGCTACTTTCCCGAATATTTTCAACAGATTACTTGAGTAACGAACCATTTCCATTACGGTTACTGTCTGGAATGGCACTAGAGTTGCTATGGCACTCGGCATGTGGTCACCCAAAAATGGCGAAACGTGGCTTCTTGGTTTCGCCGTTGCTGCGACGCGATTTGTATGCCGGAGCAGAGTTTTGTACGACCTCGACTCCGTAAATTTTGGATTGGCGCTGCAGCATTTTGACCCACGTGTTCACCAGCCTCATCCGCCTGGCTACTTCCTGTATATCGGACTGGGTCGCTTATTGCAGTTCATCGTTCGCGACGCCAATCTGGCTCTGGTGGTGCTGAGCATCGTTGCGAGTTGCGGAGCTGCTGTGGTGATTTACCACATGGCTGACGAGTGGTTTGGACGGGATGCGGCACGGTTCGCGGGCCTGCTCTTTCTGTTTTCGCCGCTTGGCTGGTTCCACGGAACGGTGGCGCTGACCTACGCGGTGGAAGCCTTTTTCTCCGCATTGATTGCCTACTGGTGTTGGAAGTTGGCGTCCGGCCGAATGGCAATGACTGAGCCGGTGGCAATACTTCTGGGGATTGCGGCCGGGGTGCGTCCCTCCTCGCTGATGTTGTTGGGACCGCTATACCTGTTTTCGCTGCGTGGTGTGCCCTTGACGAGAGCGGCCCGCGGATTGGTAGTGCTGGCCGCAACTTTGGCGGCATGGTTTGGGCCAATGATCTGGATGAGTGGCGGGATCGCGCGCTACCTTGGGGCGTTGATTTCGCTTTGGCGCCTGGTGCCGGGGAGAGATACGGTGTTCAACTCGTCGCCCGGAACCTCGATCGCCCGTGCGGCCACCGTCGCTTTCATCTTCGTGATGACGTTTGGGCTGGCGGGTGTGGCGTCGATTCGGCTACTTCGCGCGGGGTATGTTCCAGACGAGCGGAAACGTTGGTTCACGGTGGTCTGGGTTTTGCCGGCGCTTTGCTTTTACACGTTCATCTTCCTGAAGTTCATGAATAGTGGCTACCTTTTGATATTGATCGCGCCCGGCTGCCTTTGGTTGGGTTCCAGTGCGGCAGATTGGTTTCGTAGCTCGATGTGGCCCAGGCACCTCCGGATCGCAGTCGTCGCACTATGTGCGATTGGCAACACATATCTATATACAGCTTCGCCCTTTTATTGTTCATACCGTTCCGTGCGACGTTTTGAGAGCGAACTGGCGGAGATCACGCAGGAGATCCCGAGAATTGGGCAGCCCGGGGACACGCTGATCGTGGGGTTTGACTCGCACTTCCTCGGCTACCGCCATGCGGGGTACTACCTGCCGGGCTATGACACGGTGGAGTTCCCGGGCGTGGTGATCGGGGAAGGGTATCGAATCTTCGCAATGCGTGACGGTCAGACGACTTTGAGCGGGGGGCTGCCGCCGGGCAACTGGCGGCAATTTGTGTTTTTCCCGCTGCCGGCTGGTGACGGGAAGTACGCGGACTATCTTGCGGGCGTGGAGAAGAAGGTGCCGACGGGCGGGCTCCGGACGGTCCACATTGCGAGATTCGACTATGTAACGGGGCCGATCAGCGACCTTCAGGTGATGTTTCCAGCGGCTGGAGCGCCTGCTGCGGGTGTGTATCCTCCGCTTCACCCTGCGGCGCAGGCTGTAAACAGCAGTGAACACTATGAGTCGTCCATTCCGTAAACCACTGCAATTGGGACTTTTCGACCTCACCATCCTTTGGTTCGCGAATTGCAACTGCTTCCTTAATTGTTATCGGAAGGAAGAGATCAGCGATGCACTCGACAGCCTGGTGGCCGGTTCTATTCGTACTCGCGGTTGCAACGGTAACGGATCTAAGGAGCCGTCGGATCCCCAACTGGCTTGTATTCCCATTTATGGCCTCCGGTTTCCTCGTGTCGGGGTGGATGCATGGTTGGGCGGGAGTTGTGCAGAGCCTGGAAGGGTTCGGTATTGGGGCAGTTCTGTTTGGCCTGCTGGCTCTGATGGGTGGGATGGGGATGGGTGATGTGAAGCTGCTCGCAGGAATTGGAGCCTGGGTTGGACCGCAGCAGTTGGTCGTTGCATTGGTGCTTACCGGTATGGTCGGCGGCGTGATGGCTCTATGCTGGGCGGTTGCGGGTGGATTTGTGGGTGAACTGTTTAGTGGGGCCGGTGACCTGGTGTTTGGGCCAAAGAAGCGCGGACTTACCCAGCATCCGACGCTGACTCTTGAAAATCCGCGCAGCAAGAAGATGCCGTATGCGCCAGCGATCGCAATTGGGACCCTTATATCGTTCTTTTCTCGTTGAGGTTCGACAAAAGCATGGAGCGAAACAGCAAGATGTTTTCCCGGGGAACTATGGCAGAAGACATTGGCGGACAATTGGATCGAGGTTCGAAGCTCTCCGCGTCCGCGGCGAAAGGCCCGGACACGCTCGGAAGCGGTCTGTTGTCTGTGGCGCTGATTGGAGCGGATGAGGGGCGTCGCAGGCCGATTGCCAGCGCGCTTGCGGAACTGCAGGGAAGTGTGACCCGTGAGTTTACGGCATACCCTGCACTGGACGATGTTCCGCGATTACTGAAAGCAGCCTTCGACGTGATAATCGTCGAATTGGATAGCGACCCCGAGTTTGCGTTGGATCTAGTGGAAAGCATCTGCAGCACCAGTTCCGCGACAGTGATGGTGTATTCGTCGCAGGTCTTTCCCGAGATGTTAGTGCGGTGCATGCGGGCCGGAGCCCGGGAGTTTCTCACCCAGCCAATTACCCCCGCTTCCATTGCAGAGGCACTCGTCCGCGCATCTGTCCGGCGGCCGGTAGCGAGCGTAAAGAAAAAGGCTGTTGGCAAGCTGCTCGTCTTCGTTGGCGCGAAGGGCGGAGCGGGAGTGACGACCGTCGCAACCAATTTTGCAGTCACGCTGGCCAAGGAGTCAGGCCAGAGTACCGTGTTGATCGACCTGAATCTTCCACTCGGTGATGCCGCCGTTGAACTTGGCATCCATGCCCAGTATTCGACCATAAATGCACTTGAAAGCTACGAACAGCTTGACTCCAACTTCTTGGCCACGCTGGTGGTGAAGCACAGCTCAGGGCTCGAAGTTCTTGCTGCACCGGACAAATACACGGAAGTACAGCCAAGTACGCCAGCAATCGAGAAACTGCTTAGCCTGGTTCGCGATGACTACGACTATGTGGTCGTCGACGCGGGTTCCAGATTCGAGCCTGGTTTGAAACTCCTGTTTGAAGAAAGCACCACGATATATCTTGTGGCGCAGGTTGGAATTTCTGATCTCCGAAATGCCAATCGTCTCATCTGCAATCTATTCCGCACCTATGAGAACAAGTTGGAAGTAGTTCTCAACCGGTTTACCTCAAATGTGATGGGACTTGATGACGCACTGATCGTCAAAGCACTTACCGTGCCGGTTAGTTGGAAGATTCCTAACGACTATTCCTCGGCACGCGAGGCACAAAGTACAGCGACGCCGTTGGCATTGGAGGACTCAGTTATCTCCAGAATCATTCGGCAGATGGGCCGCGTTGCGTGCGGCCTGCCTGCAGTTGCTGAAGTGAAAAAGAGATTTCTACTGTTCGGCTAACGCTGCAAGCTTTTCAACTGGAGTGAATCACTGTGGAGCTATTTGATCTCGAAAAGTTTAAGACCGACGTACACCGCACGCTGCTGTCCAAGCTTGATCTGGAAAAGCTATCTCGTGTGAATAACACGCAGGCGCGCCAGGCGGTTGCTGGAATGGTGAACGAGATCATCGTAGGCCAACGAATTCCGCTGAGCTTCGACCAGCAGGAAAAACTTCAGGCAGACCTGCTCGATGAAGTATTTGGCCTTGGGCCACTCGAGCCATTGCTCAAGGATCCAACAATCTCCGATATTCTGGTCAACGATAAAGACCACGTGTTCATTGAGCGTCGTGGACTGCTGCAACAAGTCGACGTGTCCTTTCGCGATGACCGGCACCTGTTGCAAATTATCGATCGGATTGTCTCTCGCGTCGGCCGACGAGTTGATGAGTCGTCTCCGATGGTCGACGCTCGACTGCCAGATGGCTCACGCGTCAACGCAATTATTCCACCCCTTACATTGGATGGACCGGCGCTCTCGATTCGTCGCTTTGGAACTGGACCGCTGGCGGCAAATCAATTGGTCGAACTAAAGAGTATATCGGCGGAGATGATGGAGACTCTTGCTGCGGCAGTGCGGGCGCGCATCAGCATTCTGGTTTCAGGTGGCACTGGCGCCGGCAAGACGACGCTGCTGAATATTCTCTCGCAATACATCCCCAAAGGCGAACGGATCGTAACGATCGAAGACGCTGCGGAACTTCGGCTGGCGTTGAACAACATCGTCCGCATGGAGACTCGTCCACCAAATATCGAAGGCCAGGGTGCGGTGCGCCAGCGGCAACTGCTGATTAACAGTCTCCGAATGCGACCAGACCGCATCATCATCGGTGAGGTTCGCGGCGAGGAGGCGTTCGACATGTTGCAGGCGATGAATACCGGGCACGAAGGATCGATGACGACAGTCCACGCGAACACTCCTCGCGACGCCCTTACGAGATTGGAGTCGATGGTTGCAATGAGTAATCTCAACTTGCCGGAGAAGACAGTCCGACAACAGATTTCTTCTGCAATCTCAATTGTCGTTCAAGTAAGTCGAATGAGTGACGGTACCCGCAAAGTGACAAATATATCTGAAATCACGGGAATGGAAGAAAGCACAATCAGTATGCAGGAGATATTCACCTTCAAACGAAAAGGTGTAGGTCCGGATGGCAGGGTAGTTGGTTCATTTCAACCTAGCCTAATTCGTCCCAAGTTCTTAGAGCGGTTGCGGGTTGCCGGAATTTTCTTGCCGCATACGTTGTTTGAGCAGTCAACAGAAGTTAACTAGAAAGTTCGAGGCAGTCTGATGCTACTTCTTGTGGCTCTGGTTTTCATAGGTGTCTTCGCGGTGCTGTTAATGGTTCTGCTAGCTAGCGGCGCTGGCGCGTCTGCTGAAGCGAAGCGGGCCATGGCGACTCTTGACATGGCATTAGCCGCAGACTCCCCAGTATCTCGTGACGAAGTAGTCGATCTTAAAAAGCATGAGTTACTGAGCGCCGTACCCATCCTCAACCGTTGGCTATCAAGCATTGAGCTGGCACCTCGACTGCGCCTCTTGCTGAAGCAGGCCGAACTGCACTGGACCGCTGGTGGACTCATTCTGATGTCGACGACATGCTTCGTGATGGCTAGCTATCTGATCTACCTGCGGACAAACGCGTTTCTTGCGTCGATGATCGGTGGTCTCGTAATGGGAGCTCTGCCAATGAGCTGGGTTTTCAAGAAGCGGCAGCAGCGTTTTAGCAAGTTTGAGCAAGGACTCCCCGAGGCTTTGGATCATATGGTCAGTGCCTTGCGGGCCGGGCACAGTCTGATTGCCGCACTGCGTCTGGTTGCGTTTGAATCGCCCGACCCAATTGGACCTGAGTTTCGCATCTGCTTTGACGAGCAGAACTATGGCCTCGAGCTCCGGACTGCGATGGACAATCTAGTGACCCGAGTACCTATTCAGGATTTGCGAATTGTTTCGACGGCGATCCTGATCCAAAAAGAAAGTGGCGGTAATCTCGCTGAAGTTCTGGACAAAGCTTCCTACATTATCCGCGAGCGCTTTCGGCTGAAACGACAGGTGCGAGTTCATACAGCCCAAGGCCGACTCACTGGACTCATTCTGTCTTTTCTTCCGTTGATACTTGGCTTTGGGATGTATTTACTGAATCCCGAGACGATGAGTGTTCTGTGGACGCGACCAATGGGCATCAAAATGCTCTACGCATCAGGGTGTATGACAGCTATCGGGACCTTGATTATTTACCGCATTGTTGACATGGAAGTCTGAGGAACGCTATGGGAATCGCAATCACAAGCTTTCTCGTCATATTTCTAATGATTACGACTGCCGGCCTCCTCATCTTCTACCGTCAGGCGAAGGTTCAGCGAGTCTCGTCCGTGATTACACAGGAGTTGCCGAGGACGGATTTCAGGAACGCTATTCAATCGGGAGGTTTCTCGATTGGAGGTATGGTTGGACACCTCGATAGTCTGGTGCCAAAGAGTCAGGCTGAAGTATCTGTCTCCAAGCAGCGACTTATTCAAGCAGGGTATAGATCCGAATCGGCAATCAAGATTCTATATGGGGCCAAGGTTGTGGTTCCTGTCTCGCTTTGCTTGATTTCATTCGCGTCGGGCGTGGGGAGTAGCAATGCTTTCTTCGTGTACACGCTTAGCGCTGGGTTGGGCTATCTCCTCCCGGATTTTTGGCTTGGGCGCCGGATCAAGGCTCGCCAGACAGAGATTCAGCGGGGTTTGCCAGATGTACTTGACTTTCTTGTGATCTGTATCGAAGCGGGTTTGAGTGTGGACCAGTCCACGAAACGTACTGCTGATGAACTGAAGAAGTCGCAGCCAGCGCTAAGTGACGAGTTGGAGATCGTTGTGTTGGAACAGCGTGCCGGGCGTGCACGTTCCGACGCCTGGTTACAGTTTGCAGAGCGGACCGGCGTGGCAAATGTACGCAGCCTGGTGTCCGTGTTGATTCAGTCGGAAGCGCTGGGCGCGAGCATCGCCAAGACGCTGCGGACGCATTCGGATACGATCCGGACGAAGCGGAAGCAAGAGGTTGAAGAGCAAGCAGCAAAGACCACCATTAAACTGGTCTTCCCCCTGGTATTGTTTATTTTCCCATCCCTATTTTTGGTAACGCTCGGTCCTGAGGTAATTATCATGAGCGAGTCTTTTGCCAAGTATCTAAATCGCTAAGGAAGGAGTATAGCAATGGATAACGTAACGATTATTCGAATCATCGGTGGAGTGCTGACCGTAGTCATTCTGTTGTTCCTGGTTCAGCGTCGTCGCACTCGCATCCGCTAGGAAGCGTTTCGCGGGGTACGTTTGAAGCGGACCGAGCGCGTTTTATTGTCTGTGTTCCGGTGCGAAGTACTCGTGTCGCACCGGAACTGATTCCCCTTCTCGCAACTGAGCCGTGAAATGCGCGGAGACTATATTTACCGTCCTCGCCACGTCGGAATGGATGAGGCTTTGACCAGTGAGTGTAATGAGCGATTATGGGCCAGGCGAAATATTGTGTTTACAACCAGACTCGCGAATGCTTCCTCAGTCTTGGGGTTACAGCAGCTAATACCTCCTGGAAGCGACTCATTGGGCTTATTGGAAGACTTCGACTTGCGTCGGATGAGGGAGTATGGGTCATCCCATCGCAGGGCGTTCATACCCTGGGGCTCCTGTTTCCGGTCGACTTGATCTATCTGGACGACGATCTTAATGTCATCCATATTGTCGAACACTTCCCCACGTTTCGGGTCGCTCCTGTCAAAACACGGGCGTCGAGTGTATTGGAATTACCGGCCCACACCATCTACTCCTCACAGACGCAGTCAGGTGACAAATTCGTTATCTGCATTGCGGAGGAGATTATTAATCATCTCAACCGGGCTGGGCCCAAATCGACCGAGATGACAACAGCTTAATCCCCGGAGCTTAAATGGACCCCAACGAGATGAACTGGTTCGACCGGCTAATGTGGACCGATAGAAGGACGGATGAGAGGGTTGGATACCCTCCGCTGGTCGTCTATTACTGGGAGGGTAGTAAGTCGGAGCCACATCAGGTTCGGGATGCGAGTTCCTCCGGCCTATTTTTACTGACCAAGGATCGTTGGTATTTGGGTACCGTCGTCACGATGACGATCCAACGAACCAGGACGTCAGATAGTGATCCAATGCGTTCGATCACGCTGAACGCCCGCGTGGTACGCGCCGTAGAGGAAGGTGTTGGCCTGGCATTTGAAGTTCCGATGGAGGCCCGGAAAGTTGACGATGAGGCCTCGTCGATCGAGGTAACTATGAAGGCCGTCACAACTTTCCTGAACCATGCGAAGTCGGATCTTGGACAGGCGCTGATCGAGTATCTGCTGCTGCTGCCGATGGTTCTGGTTTTGATCCTGAATGTCGTGAACATGGGGGCATTCTTCTTCGCGTGGATCACTGTGGCCAATACGGCCCACGCGGCTGCAAACTATGCTGCTCTTGCTGGCGCGTCTGCTGGCGGAGTTCAGCCGGCTTCGGCTGCGAAGTTGACTGCGCTCGTAACTGCAGCGTCGGCGTCCCTACCAAACAATCCCAGTATCACGGCGAATATCTGCCGCAACTTCAACGGAGCAATCACGACAGTCTCTGGGACGTGTACGTCGATTCCGGCGGATTCGGAACCAACGCAATATGTGCTAACCAGCGTCGATGTGAATTACACCTATACGCCACTTATTCCGGCAGGCTTTCAATTTAGCAATCTGAAGGTTTATGTGACTATTCCACCATCGACGATTCACCAGCGGGCGGTGATGAGGACATTGCAATGAAGACACGGGACGTCCATCGCTTGAAGGAGGATGAAGGCTCTAGCCTACTCGAGTTCTGTCTGATGTCACTTGTCTTTATCATTATTCTCCTGAGTGTCGTGGAGATGGGCCGAATGGTGCTTGTATACACGACGATGGCGAACTCAGCCCGAGAGGGTGTACGTTATGCCATTTGCCACGGTAGCGACCGGAGCGGAAGTGGAATTATTGGACCGAGTGGGCCTGGGAATGTGGCACAGGTGCAAACGGTCGTTCAGTACTTTGCCGGCGCTGGCCTGTTGACGACATCGAATGTGACAATTGCCGTTACCTATCCGGATGGTACGAATACACCGGGCTCGCGAGTGAGCGTGCGGGTGACCTATGTCTACGATCCCCTTGTGACTTACTTCAACAATTTGTTGAATGACAGTCTGGGGAGTACGAGCCAGGGAGTGATTTCGTATTGAGGAGGCTTTTTATGCGGTGGATGGATGAAGACGGGCAGGCACTAGTCTTGGTGGGTTTCGCAATGGGTATCTTTTTGTTAGGAGCAGTCGGCCTGGCGGTTGACGGATCTCATCT
>JAYVZU010000376.1:0-4381 GCA_043783075.1 Rhodanobacteraceae bacterium | reverse complement strand
TTGCCGCTGTACTCGCCCGTCCAGTGGAAGCTCAACCCCGGCGCATGCTCGATCCCGCGCGTATCGATCCCGCGCTTCGTAAACACCGCCTCTTCTTTCGGCCCAAAGTCCTCGCCAACGACGGCGATCACGCGCACATCGGTAAAGTAACTAGCCGCCAACGCAAAGTGCGTCGCCGCCCCGCCCAGGCACTTATGAACCTTGCCATGCGGAGTCTCAATCGAATCAAACGCAACCGAACCTACAACCAGTATCGACATTCCATCTCCCGAATCGCAAAAAACCCAGCAAAATCATTCTCAAGCCCAAAACTTTCCCAAACGCCGCATCTCCAACGCAATCAAACACTTACAGCGAAAGAAAAATGGCACGTTCACTACCTTGTTTCCCATATCCTTAAAACAGTCGAGGTCATTCTGAGCGCAGCGAAGAATCTCAGTATTTCGCCCTTCGACCCAGGACCCAAGTCCGGATTTAACCCCTGTATATCCGGACTTTACATACTTTAGGGGGGAGGGGCTACCCCCTTCGATACACTACAAATACTTGCCGATCAACAACTCCAGCTTCTCTTTCGTAGCTGCTGGAATCAAAGCCTTGTCCGTCATAATCGCAAACTTCAGCGCCTCGCAGAACGGGCTCTGAACGCCCCTTGGCAACAGTCCAACCGCCGCCCGAACGACCTTGCCCGCGTTCGCAGAGTTCGCATGCATCACTGCAATCACCTGCTCGATCGTGACGTCGTCATGTCCCGCACGCCAGCAATCGTAGTCCGTCACCATGGCGAGAGTCGCGTAGCTCATCTCTGCCTCGCGAGCCAGCTTTGCCTCCTGCAGGTTCGTCATGCCGATCACATCGGCACCCCAGCTCCGGTACAAATTCGACTCCGCACGAGTCGAGAACTGCGGGCCTTCCATGCAGACATAAGTCCCACCCAGTTTGCCCACCACGCCAACCTCAACGCAGGCATCCGCAAACGCCTTCGCGACCACCGAACAAACCGGATCGCCAAACCCAACATGCGCAACGATCCCCTCGCCAAAAAACGTACCCTGACGAGCAAACGTGCGATCAATAAACTGGTCCGGAATCACGAAATCCTTAGGCTTGTGCTCTTCCTTCAGCGACCCAACAGCCGACACCGACAAAATGTACTCAACACCCAGAGACTTCATACCGTAGATGTTCGCGCGAAAGTTCAATTCGCTCGGCAGAATCCGATGTCCACGCCCATGCCGAGCCAGAAACGCAACCGGCCGCCCATCCAGCTCGCCGATCATGTAAGCGTCTGAAGGCGCGCCAAACGGAGTCTCAATCACGTGTTCGCGCAACCCAGTCAAACCCGGCATCGAGTACAAACCGCTGCCGCCGATAATCCCAATCTCTACCTTCTCCACAGTCACCTATCCTGTCTTACTTGCCGCTCTGAGTATACCGTTCCACTGTCGCCGGCTTGATCATTCCAAGCCCAGCTAACGCACTTGCCGCGCCCAGCGCCAACTCCCGCTTCGGAGCGGCAACCTCAGCCATCCGCATCGGTCCGGTTCCCTGAACATCCAACGCCAGATCACGAATCTTGCGCGCTGTCGCCAGCGGGAAACCTTCAGAAACAAAGAACTCTTTGCCTTTCAGCGTCATCAACACATCGCCCTCGCTGGTGGTCATCACCACCTCGCGGTCGGCCTCGTCCTTATGCCGCTCGGAGATTCCCGAATACTTCCGCGCAAGCTGCGCCGTATACATCTTGGCAAACGTCTCCGCTGCCTCTTCTGTCTTCCAGCGCGAGAGATAGTAGACCCCCAGCGAACCCGGAGTCTTCTTCTCTGCCTCTGTCGCCGCCTTGCGCTGCGCTGCGTAGTAGACGCCGCCATCCCATTGCGGCGCGATCGCGTGGCCAAGCTCCTCGCCACCAAACAGACTAGCCATAATCTCTACGTCCAACTCGCCCATCACGCCGAGGTCGTAAGGATCGTACTCGGCGTCCAACATCGGATGCGTATTCGGCAACCGCAGCAACGGCACAGCAGTATGTGCTAGATAAGCCGCTGGCTGCATGATCTCAAAGCTAGTCCCTGGAGGGTTCGTCAGCGCCCCGTTGAACGCCGCTGCCTTACCACCCTTCATCAGCAGAGCCTGCTCAAACGCCAGGCCATCGGCATACGGAAACACCAGCGAACGTTGCAGCAACAGCGGCGCCCGCGCCATCACCGGCGAGCTGCTCGTATCTGCGGCGTTCTCCTGAATCGTCTTCCCCATGTCCGGAACATCGGCCAGCGTCTGGCCTTTGGGCAGCGAGTAGTCGACAAACACCACCATCGCCTGGCCCTCGGTCACCGCCTGCCGAGCCGTCTCAAGCTCGTCGGTGGCAGTCCGCTGCGCATCTTCGCTGGCCGTCTTCGAGACGCCCTTGAAGCCGTTCGAGCCCCACTTCTCCAGGTCCACCTTCTGGTCCTGAACCGCGTGGGTCAGCTCGTGCGCCAACACCGGTTTCTGCTCCTCCACCGGCACCCAGTTCAGCAGGTTCACAAACTTCGTCTTCGAGTCGTAAAAACCAGCGATCTGCTCCGTCAGCAGGCTCAACAAAAACGGACGCAGATTGAAGTCGCGATTCAACAAACCAAACTTCTTCAGCACAATCTCCGACTGCTGCAGCCGCTTCGCACCCTCGTCCTCGTCGAACGACTTCACCAGGTAGCTGTTTACCTCGTCGCGATTCAGCAACTTGCGCTTCACTTTGATCACGGGAGGCAACCCCGTATCGTGGCTGACAAACGCCATAATCTCGTCGACAGAAGCGAACAAAAGCTTCGCCTCGTCAGGCGTCATCACCTTTTCCTGCGGGTGCCCCATCTCAATCGGTCTCATCGATTGAGGTGGGATCTCGACCGTCGTTGCACTTTGTCCACCGGCCACACCGCAAGTCAGCACCACTGCCATCCCGAATCCACGCAGAGCCATATAATCAAGTGTACGCAAATTTTCGCGCTTCCTTGCCGATGAGCCTCTCCCCAATTCTCACTTCCGCCGCCTTCGCCCCCATCCAGAACGTTGGCTGGATTCGTGTCGCTGGCTCCGACCGAGTCCGCTGGCTGAACGGGATGGCCACCAACAACATTCAGGCACTCAAACCGGGTGAAGGAAACTACAACTTCTTCCTCAACGCCCAGGGCCGTATCCAGGGTGACGCGACAGCTTGGATGCTCGAAGACTCCATCCTGCTTGAGACCGCTGCCGACCGTATCCCAGCGCTGATGGCGATACTCGACCACTTCATCATCATGGACGACGTCGAACTTTCTGCGGTGGAACACCGTGCGGGACTATTGCTCGTTGGCCCAAACGCAAGCACGTTGCTGGCAGCACTCGATGTTTGTACCAATCCAATTGATCCGATGGAACTGGTCCGCGTCACTTGGCATTCGGCTTTGATCGATCTCATCCGCACATACAGCCCAGTTGTCCCTCGCTTCGAATTCTGGTCAGATGCGGCGGCAATTGGGCTGCTCACTGAATCCTTGAAGTCTACCGGCGCAACTCAAGCCACCCCCGAAGAACTCGAACAACTCCGCATCCTCGAAGGCACACCGCTCTACGGCGTGGACATTCGCAACTCCGAGACAGCCAAAGACCTGCCGCAGGAGACCGCTCAAACCCGCGCCCTGCACTTCAGCAAAGGCTGCTACCTCGGACAGGAGATCGTCGAGCGCATCCGCTCGCGAGGCAACGTTCACCGGACCTTCTCCGGCTTCGTCCTCCATGGCGATTTGCCTGCCGCCGGCGCAGTTTTATCGGACGAAACCAAGGCCGTCGGCGAACTCACCAGCGTGACGCGCATCGAACTTCCAACCGGGCCCCTGCAGATCGCCATCGGCTACATCCGCCGCGAAACACTTGACCGAGGCGCGGTCATCATCTATCCGGGAGGCACCGCAACCGCCTCCACACTGTCCTTCTCACTTCCAGAATCGAGAGCCTGAACCATGTCTGAAAAGCCGCTGCCCTTCGTCATCACCGACCGCCGCAAGTTCAACGCTGAAGGCGAGTCCCGCCCCGACGCGGACCCCTCGCCCGCCCGCGAGCCGCGTCCCGAAACCCTCGTGGCACCCACTCCAGATGCGGGTGCCCCATCTCAATCAGCCTCACCGATTGAGGTGGGATCTCAGCAGCCCGGACCCGAGCTAGTTCCTGAGGCCGCCGCAGCCGAGCCAGAGTTCCCGCCCGCGCCCACCGAAGAGCAGATGGAGCAGTCCCGGCTGGCGTATGAAGCCACAGCAGAGCGCATCGACACCGCCGTCCGCGCCGCCAATCCCGGTGCCGAACACCCGCCGGCGATGACGCTCGACCAGCTCATCCAGTCTGTCTACATGCAGTGCATCATGCA
>JAYVZU010000375.1:0-13186 GCA_043783075.1 Rhodanobacteraceae bacterium | reverse complement strand
TTAATTGCTAATTTTGCTTTACTTTGACGGTTGGAGCAGCAGCGCGATCCCTCCGAGGCGGTTAAGGTTATGGGTGCGGAGGAAGCTCTTGATCTGGTTCTGGGTCTCTTTGCTGTGCTCGAAGGTGCGAGCGAAGGTCTGGACCAGCTTTACAACATGGGTAGAGTTAAACGCTTCGCGGTGGTGGCCAGCCATTCCGATAAGCAGTGTCTGGATCAGAGCGACGTGGACGCATAGGACGAGGTGTTCGGTTTCGGCGTCGGGCTGATCCTGCTGGAGATCGGAGTAGCGGTCGCGTGGGTGCGTGAAGGGGTAGTGATTCTTGAAGATGTGATTGATGACATAGTTTTCAAGGATGTAGGAGTTGCTCGCCATGTATGGCTGGTAGTAAAGCGTGTGGGCTTCCCTGTAGGCGGTCAGGATGTCCTGCTCGCAGGCGGCGGTGTTGCAATGGAGGCCGGATTCAAAATCCTGGACGCAGTCGAGAAATCGGGACGAAAACGGCGGTTGGGAGAGGCGGGTGCGGAGGAGTTCCATCACGAGCTGCAGCTGGATACCGCGTTGGGGTGTGATGTCGTCCATCAGCGGACGGAGCCGTTGCAGCGTGGCGATGCGGGCGCTATCTGCGAGTACATGGGCTACAGTGGTGGGGTTGGCTTCGGCCCAGTCGGCGACAGTGCGGGCTCCGCTTAGGGTTTCGAGGCGGCGTGCAAGGATGCCGAGGAGATACATGCGCTGCCAGAGCGGATAGCTGCGGTCGGCGACAAGGGTGAGAGCGAACTCCCGGATCGCGAGATGGGCCTGCTCGGAGCGAATCCCTTTGTACGGACGTGGGCTGATCGCCGAAACAAGATTGGGATCGAGCAGGGTTAGCCGGGCCGCCTCGGGGCACGAAAGGTTGAGGGCTTCTTCACGCTCGGCGGCGACGGTCGAGATGGCCCGAGGGTATGTGGTACAGGTAAAAGACAGGGCCTCGGGACCGAGCTGCTTCTGGATACCGCAAAGGTGATCGGTCGACAGGAACGGGCAACTGGACGTGGCGGTCAGCGGGATTCGGGCGTAATCGGCCGGGGTTGGGCTGGCGGTGTTGAGGACGATCAGCGTGCCGAGGTGCGGCTTCATAGAGTCGATGGAGCGGTACTTTTCATACGTGACGCGGTCGATCGGGACAGACCAGCCCTGACAGCAGGTGTCCTCGCAGGCTGACGAGATGCAGCGAAATGCTTCAGCGTAGGTCGGACGCGGGAATTCACGCGGAGCTGGCGCTCGGAACGGCGACGGCGCGGGAAGCGACTCGCCGGGTGAGATTCGGGGCTGTAAGCGGTCTCGGCTCATGGATGGCTGCATTGCAGTTGATGGGCCGCAAGCGAATCGCCAGGGATTTGAGAAACCTAATCTTTGGCGGAATAGAGTTAAGAGTATGAGTACGAAGACCTTTCTAACGGCTGAGTGGCGGAAGCTGGCCATGGCGCAGTATGCAGTAGAGCCTGCGGCACTGGAGCCGTATCTCCCGGCGGGTGTTGAACTGGACCTGTTCCAGGGCAAGTGCTACGTTTCGCTGGTGGGTTTTATCTTCGACAAGGTGCGTCTGAAGGGGTTGCCGATTCCCTTCCATACCCGCTTCGAGGAGGTGAACCTGCGGTTCTATGTGCGGCGACAGAATGCCTACGGGAGCTGGCGGCGCGGCGTGGTGTTTGTGTGCGAGTTGGTGCCCCGCGCGGCGATCACGATTGTCGCGAATACGTTCTACGAAGAGCCCTATGCGACAGTGCCGATGCGGCATGAGATTCTGCATACCACCAGCGAACTGAATGTGAGTTATGAGTGGAAGTACTGCGGGGTTTGGTACAGCATGTCCGTCGATGCTGCGCCTTTACCGGTTGCAATCAGGGCTGGGAGCGTCGAGGAGTTCATTACGGAGCACTACTGGGGATTTACAAAGCGCAGTGATGGCGGGACGTCGCAGTATGAGGTAAAGCATCCGAGCTGGGTAACATATCCGGTACGAAAGTACGCGATTGACGCGGACTTTGGCGCTCTATACGGAACGCGGTTTGCAGGTCTGAACGGCGTCGAACCAGACAGCGTGCTGCTGGCGGAGGGGTCGGCGGTCAGCGTGGATTCCGGGACGCGGCTGCCGCTGGGCTAGACTAGACGGATGGCTAAAGGCCGAGTTCAACCTGAGATTGATATTCCTGACTGGCTTCGGCGGCTGCCGAAAGCCGAGCTGCATCTGCACCTGGAAGGCACGATTACACCAGAGACTTTAGTGGTGCTATCCAAGCGGCATGATGCCGAGCCACTGACGCTGGAAGCCGCGCGGGCGCTGTATCACTACGAGAACTTCATGGCATTCCTCATGACATTCAAGGCCGTCTCTTCGCGGCTACAGACGGCTGAGGACTATGCGTTTATCACCTACGAGATGGTGAAAGATCTGGCGGCGCAAGGCGTTGTCCATGCCGAGGTTTACATTTCGTGGGGAATCCTGATGCGGTTTAAGCCGGAGCTTACGATTGAGGCCGTCATGAATGCGGTAGAGGCGGCAAGGCTGAAGGCAGAGCGTGACTTCGGGACGACCGTGCTTTGGATCATCGACGCAGTGCGGCACTTTGGTC
This sequence comes from Rhodanobacteraceae bacterium, assembly GCA_043783075.1. GTDB lineage: Bacteria > Acidobacteriota > Terriglobia > Terriglobales > Acidobacteriaceae > Edaphobacter. The sequence continues at coordinate 10,568 of JAYVZU010000375.1, read as the reverse complement.
TGGATGAAGCTGCAGCCGTCTTCAAGCTCGCGGCGATTTTGCAGCATAAGTATCCGTCGATTGTCGGGATTGGGATCGGCGGCGATGAGGCTGGTGGGCCAGCAGGACCGTTTCGCGAGCTGTACGCGGAGGCCAAGGCTGCCGGGTTGCGGCTTACGGCTCATGCAGGAGAATCGATGGGGCCGGAATCGATCTGGTCGGCGATGAATATTGGTGCGGAGCGGATTGGGCATGCGCTCTCGGCGCAGCATGATCCGGAGCTGCTGGCGATTCTGGCCGAGCGGCAGATTCCGCTGGAGCTGAATGTAACTTCGAATATCAGGACAGGATGTTGCTCGGAGTACGACCTTCATCCGGTGAAGGATTATTTTGAGAGCGGACTGATGGTGACGATCAACTCAGACGATCCGCCGATGTTTGGGAGCCATCTGCTGGGCGAGTACATTCTGGTGCAGGAGCGGTTTGGCTTCACGCTCGATCAGATGCGCGAGTTGGCAGCGAATTCTGTGGAGGCCAGCTTTCTGCGGCCGGAACGGAAGTTGCGTCTGCTGGGGTTGGTCGAGCAATTTTCTTAGGAGCAAACCAGGTACGACCACGGATTTCACGGAAAAGGCACGGATTGGGATAGATATAGCCTGTCTAATCCGTGCCTTTTCCGTAGAATCCGTGGTCGCAGTGGCTCTAATTCTTATCCGGGACCATGACAGCGCTGGGGTCTACCTTGGGGATGCCGAGGTGGCCGCTTAGGTGGAGGAGGTCGAGCGGGCGGAGGTCGCCGGTGAGGCGGACTACGGTCATAGTCTTCTGGGCTCGGGTGAGGACGGTTACGGCGTCGATGTCGGTGCCGGTGAAATGGAGCCAGAGGTCGGTAACTGGCTTGTCAGGCTGGGCGGTGTTGGCGGCGGTCTGGTTGGCGTTGACGAGATGCTTCCAGCCGGCGGCCTTGTAGCTATACAGAAGGGCGTCCATGGCTTCCGGGGTGTAGAAGGCGGGGCGGGCGTAGCGGTAGTTGTCGAGAGCGACTCCGGTGATCGCGGCTGCGGCGCGCTTCTCGTCCATGCCGTTGGACTCCAGGACCGACTGTGCCATCTGCATCATCGAGCGGTCGAAGGTGACGCCGGAGTGGGTGGCAGGTTGGTCTGCCAGGGTTGCGAATGGGTCAATCACAGGGATTGGTGGAGCTGATTTCTGGGCTAGCGCGGGTGAGACGGCGAGTAGAGCCGCCAGGGCGAGGTGCAGGCGCATGGGGAAGCCTCCATGTTTTGTTAGACACGTGGTTGGCGTGAAAGGTGCGCTGGGGAGTAGATTAAATGAGAGACCCCATGGTCGACGCGATGCAGCACGCGTCGAACATGGGGCACCCGGAACTTTGTGTTATTGGCCGTTTTTGGGGGCGAAGTAGCCGGTACGAGCGCGGACGTGGAAGCGGCGGTCGGTTGAAGCCAGGTAGATGGTGCGGAAGCCGCCGTCGAGCTTGAACTCGGAGGGGCGGTATTCGAGGGAGTACTGGCTGCGGAGTTCTTCTTCAATATTCTTGAAGAAAACCGCCATGTCTTCCAGCTTTACCGGATAAAAGACCGAACCGCCGGTAGCTTCGGCGATGGTTTTCAGGGCGTCGCCGCCGCGGCCACGTGTGGGGCTGGTGTCGGTGGAGATGGCGTAGACAGCGGTTTCGGCACGCTGGCACATCTTGATGGCGTCGGACTCGAGGGCGCGGGAGTAGTTGTCGTCACCGTCGGAGACGAGGATGATGACCTTGCGGACGTCGGTCTTCTCCTGCAGCGAGAGCATCTGGGACTGACAGGTGTGGTAGAGCGAGTCATAGAGCGCGGTACCGCCGCCGGGGCGGAGTTTGCGAATGCCCTGGTTGAGGAGGTCGACGTTGCCAGTATAGTCCTGCGAAAGGGCGACCTGGATGTCGAAACCTTCGACGAAGGCCTTATCGCCGGGCTTAAGGAGTTCGAGGAAGAAGTCGAGGGCGGAGTCCTGCTCGAACTTGAAGCGGGTGCGGATAGAACTCGACGTATCGAGCATGATGCCGATACGGAGGGGCAAATTGGTCTGCTGGGTAAATCCGACGACCTCTGCGGGGGGGCGGCCGTTATCGAGCAGGCCGAAGTTCTCGCGGCGAAGATCCTTCTTGAAGTGGCCTTCCTTGTCGGTGACGGTGAAGACAAGATTGACAAGATTGGCGCGGGCTACGAATTTGAAGGTCTGATCTTCCAGCGGCTGGTCGTTTGCGGGAGCCGGGGCCTGCGGTGCGGCCTGCGCGGGAGCAGCCGGAGGTGTTGCGGCGGGCGTCTGGCAGAGGGCCGAGGTACCGGCGAAGAGGGTTGCCGCAAGGGCGAGGTGGTTGAGGGTCGAGATGTACTTCAGAGGATTCACCTGTTGATTCTACTTGGTGCGAGCGGAGTTTGCCTTGGAGATTGGACGGAAGTGGCGGGGAAAGGTGGGGGATGTACTTCCCACTCATCGCAAAGGATGCGATGAACAGGGCACGGATGGGATTTGGACGGGGTTAAATTAAAGACCCCACCTCAAACGATGGTGCTGTTTGAGATGAGGCACCCGGACGGTTGTTAGTTGCCGTTCAGGGTTTTAGTGGCGGCTTTTAGGAGAGCAGCTTCGCGCTCGACGGCGGCTGCCGTGCGGGCGATCTGCGCGTCGACTGCGGACCACTGCTTCTGCTCGATGGTTTCGCGGATGGCTGGGAACGTCTTGACGCCGTAACCGGTGTAGAAGCCGGGGGCGTAGGTCATGTTCTGGAACCATGGGCGGTTGGGCAGGCCGGCGGGATCGAGGAGAACGCGCTCGGACTGGATGAGCTGCAGATTCAGCGACGCGGGAGCAGATGCGCCCCTCGCGGCGAAGGCCTTGTCGTAGTCAGCGGCGGCGGTGACCAGGTCGTCGGTCGCCTGATCGAGCGGGGCGAAGTTGAGGTAAGGTGGCAGAACTTCGACGGCTGGGGTGACGCGATGCTTTTTAGGGTCAGCCAGCGCGGCGTAGGTTCCGTCGGCGATCTGTGCGTTGCGCTCCTTGGTTTGGGCGCGCATGGTGTCGGCTAACTTCTTGACCTCGTTGGTGTAGGTGCGGAAGGTATCTGCGAGGTCGGCGAACTGGAACGGGATAACGTCGGCGTCGGCCATGCGCATCATCATCGTCCCGGCGGTCTGGGCAAGGGCTTTGCCGTAGCTGAAATCACCGTCGGAGTACTTGGTGTACCAGTTGAAGTCGTCGTAGATGGAGTGATACTGGCCGCCGCCCTGATCCTCGCCGCCGTATCCCATGTTGATGCTGGCGATGCCGAGGTGGTGGATGAAGACGGTGTAGTCAGACCCGGAGCCGAGGGCAGGCATACGGGTGTCGGCGCGGGAGCGAAGGTCGGCTTTGGCATCCGGCGCGGCGCGGTTGATCGAGACAAGATGCTCGCGCTTCCAGGCGGTCATCTTGGTTTCGGGGTCGATGATGTCTTTGCTGACCGAGTCGACGAAGTTTTCGAGCGAGTGGGAGCCTTCCGCACGGAAGAAGCCGCGCCCGTTGCCGTCGGAGTTGAAGTAGGCTACGGCGTGTTTGGAGAGCTCTTCAGCGTGGAACTCAGCCCACTCGGTCGAGCCGAGAAGGGCTGGCTCTTCGCCGTCCCACCAGGCGTAGATGATGGTGCGCTGCGGCTTCCAACCCTGCTTCATCAGTTCGCCGAGGCCGCGCGCCTCTTCGAGTTCGGGGCTGGCTCCGGCGATTGGGTCGCCTGCGCCGTTGACCCAGCCGTCGTGGTGGTTGCCGCGGATGACCCACTGGTCAGGCAGCGTAGAGCCGGGGATGGTGGCGATGACGTCGTAGAGGGTCTTGCGATCCCAGTTGAAGGTGAGCGCGAGGTGAGCTTTAGCGACGCTGGGGCCAACGTGGTAGGTGAACGGCAGGCCACCGCGCCAATTGTCGGGAACGACTTCGCCGCCGAGCGACTGCAGGAGCGGGGTCGCATCCTCATACGAGATGGGCATGACGGGGATCTTGGTGATGGTCTCGACCTTGTCGAGCGGGATGAGGGGGGTGCCGGGCTTGGCACCTACGCCAGGGGTCTGAGGATCGCCGGGGTAGACAGGCATGTCCATGACGGAGCCGCGCTGGACGCCATCGGCTGGGCGCATGGGGCCATTGGGGTAGGTGTCGCCAACGTAGTAGCCGTCGTCCTTGGGGTCGGAGTAGATGAGGCAGCCGATGGCGCCTTTTTCCGCCGCGAGCTTGGGCTTGATGCCGCGCCAGGTCTGGCCGTAGCGGACGATGACGATGGCACCCTTGACCGAGACGCCCATGGCTTCGAGCTGGTCGTAGTCGGTGGGTGCGCCGTAGTTGACGTAGACGAGGGGAGCGGTGACGTCGCCGTCGCGGGAGTAGGCGTTGTAGCTGGGGAGCTGCTCGCTCTTCTGGTCGGAGGTGGGGTCGGACTTGATGATCGACTCCTCAATCTTGGGCGTGAACTTGGTGCCGTCGGGACGGATGAGCTCCAGCTTGCGCGACTTGGGCGTCGGGAAGAGGGTCTGGAACTCTTCGATCTTGGCGTCGAGGCCGTAGGACTTCAACTGCGCGAGGAGCCACTCGGCGTTGTCCTTGTCGTAGGGCGAGCCGACGTGGTGAGGGCGCGCGGTGAGGCGGCGCATGTTCTCTTTCAGGCGATCCTGGTCGGGGATGGCGCGGAACTTCTGCTCCCAGGAGACTTCAGCGGTCGAGTGTTCGGGGGTGTAGCCGCGAAGCGGGGTAGGGGCTGTCCCCTGGAAGGCAAAGGCAGAGGTGCAAAAAAGCGTGACGCCGGCGATAAGTTTGCGCATGAGGTTTCCTTGCAGAAGTCGCTGAGTTTTTGGATCGGTGCGGCAAGTGTATCGCACCCTTCGCGTTTCCCAAAAGCTGCGCCGGAAGCGATGCGTTCGCTCATGGTCTACTGTCTTCACTTGAGTACTTCGCAGGTGGGATTATGCACTCGATGGATTGGAAGCTCATGCTCTGCCTGCTCGTTGCTGCCCCCGCTCTGGCCCAGAGCGCACCGGCATCTGCGCCGCTCGCCTTCGATGTGGCCTCTGTCCGGCCCAGCCTGGCGGACGGGACCCAAAACTCGAATGTCCCGCTTGACGCCGGATACGTCTACGGTAGTGTCAACGCTGGGGACACGCGCAATGCTAACGGCGGGTCGTTCCGCGCAACGCGTCAGGCGCTATGGCGGTATATCGTTTTCGCGTACAAGCTCTCCGCGACGCAGGAGATGGCGCTCCGTTTCAGTATTTACTCGGGCGTTCCGAAGTCCGGCGCTCCGTTCTGGGTCACGGGTTCGTTCGACTCCTCACCGGAGTTCTTCGACATCTCGGCGCGCGCTCCGGCAGAGACGACGCTCGACCAGATGCGCGTGATGATGCAGACGCTGCTCGCCGAGCGGTTTCAGCTTGCGCTGCATTTCGTCACCGCCGATGCGCCGGCATTTGCCCTGGTGTTGTCCAAGCCCGGCGTCACGGGCCCAAACCTGCAGCCGCATCCGGCGGCCGATGCCTGCGCCCCGTCTGCAACATCGGCGGCCGATCCATCCGCACCGCGACCGGCTACGTTGCCATCCGTAGTCGGCGAACTGCCTCCGGTGTGCGGAGTGATCGCGCACGTTCCGTCTGCCGACCCCGGTCAGCACTTTGGGGGGCGCGCAGTCCCACTCTCGCTACTCGCAACGACCATGCCCACGATGACCGGACTTGCTGCCATACCGCGCCCGGTCGTCGACGAGACGGGATTGTCGGGCCAATATGACTTTACGCTGCACTGGATTCATGACCCCAGCGGAGACGAGGCCACCAGCGACAACATCGCCAACTTCCGCGATGCGATCAGGAAGCAGCTGGGTTTGGAGCTGAAGTCCACCCACACGCCGATGAGGGTTGTCATGGTCGACCACGTCGAGCGACCCTCGGAGAATTAGCCGCTATCGTTGCGGCAGCGGGCCGAAGGCGGCGGGCGGCTTGCGGTGGTGGGTCGCTTGCTCGTAGGCGTAGGCGAGGCGGACAAGGGTGGGCTCGGACCACGCACGGCCGAGGAGTTGGAGGCCGGCGGGCAGGGTTCCGTGGGTGAAGCCCATGGGGACAGTGATGGCCGGAAGGCCCGTCATAGGCGAGATGACCTGGTTGTTGTCTCCGCCGGGGGATTTGAGATCACCAACGAGACGCGGCGGGTTGGACCACGTGGGATAAAGGATAACGTCAACTTTGGCGGCGTCCATGGCGGAGACGACAGCGTTGCGGAAGGTGATCTTCTTCTCATCGTGCCAAGTATCTTTGCAGGGAGATTTGGGGGCGTTGGCGGGATCGAGCGGGCGCTTGAGCCGGGTTTCGATCGACGGGAGGTAGAGGCCGGAGTCGACGATCGCCTGCAACGATTTGTACGGCGCAGTGGGGGCGTGGACGGCGATGTAGTAATTCAAGTCGGCCTGAAAGTCGCCACAGCCGATCCCTTTCGACAGGGTGTCGAAGTCGGGAATGGTGAGCGGGTCGACGACGGTGGCACCGTGAGCACGCAGATCGGCGATAGCTTTTTCGGTGAGCGCTTTGATCTCAGGATCAGTGGTGGCAGATTCGATGTAGGGGCGGAAGACGCCGATGCGGGCTCCCTTGAGGGCGTTGGGGTCGAGGAATTTGGTGTAATCGCGCTCGATGTGGCCTTCGGAGAGCAGCGTGACGGGGTCGGCGGGGTCGGGTCCGGCGACTACGGAGAGGACCGTTGCGGCGTCGGCTACGGTGCGGGCGAGCGGGCCGCCAACGTCGGCCATCATGTTCAGCGGGACGATGCCGTCGCGGCTGGTGAGGCCGATCGTGGGGCGGATGCCGACGAGGTCATTGTGCGAGGCGGGCCCGCGAATTGAATCCCCGGTATCAGTTCCGAGCCCGACCTCCGCTAGATTTGCAGCGACCGAGGCGGCGGTCCCACCGCTGGACCCGGCAGGAACGCGGGTCAAGTCGTAGGGGTTGCGCGTGATGCCAGCGATAGAGCTTTCAGACAGAACCGGGGAGAAGGCCCACTCTGCCATGTTCGACTTGAACAGGATCAAGGCACCGGCGGAGCGGATTTTGGCGACCATGAAGGCGTCGGAGTCGGGGATGACGCCCTTCATCGCGAGCGAGCCTGCCGTAGTTTGGAGACCCTTGGTGTCGTAGTTATCTTTGACCACGAAGGCGATGCACTGGAGCGGCTTCAGGCTGTGGGTCTGGGCGAACTCGCGGTCAAGGCGCGCGGCATCGGCGAGCACCGTGGGGTTATAGCTGACAACAGTGTTAAGCCGGGTGGGCTGGTCGTAGTGCTGGAGGCGCGCAAGGTAGGTCTGCGCAAGCTTGACGCAGGTGGTCTTGTGGGCGCGGAGGGCGGCATGGGTCTGGGCGATGGTCGTTTCTTCCACCTGAAACGACTGCTGCGCTTGTGCGAGTGACGACAGAGCTACGACCAATGCGAGACGTTTCATCGGATCCCCGAACCTTGTGTGAACCCACCTCAAACGATGGAACTGTTTGAGACGGGGCACCTGGAATGTTTGGTGTGGTGTTGAATTGATAATGCCACAGCGAGGTCGCCACCCGAGTGTTATCCGTTTATTGGTTTGACATAGCTACAAAAAGGTTGATATCAAGGCACACGGTCGCTCGGTTGTAGGTTTCTGCGGCTTCCACTAACAAGGAGAACTATCGCGATGTTTACGCCAAAAGGAAAATTTAGCTGGTATGAACTGATGACCAGCGATACGGAAGCGGCAGGCAAATTCTACTCGGATGTGGTGGGCTGGACGCCGCAGGCGATGCCCGGCGACGGACCGGCATACACCGTGTTTCTGGTGGGGGGCGTCGGCATCGCCGGGATGTTGACTATCCCCGGCCACTGCGCGTGGGCGGGCTATATCTCCGTGGATGATGTGGATGCGCACATTGAAAAGATTGTGGAAGCGGGCGGTAAGCTCTTGAGACCGGCGACTGACGTTCCGGGCATGCTGCGGTTTGCAGTGATGTCCGATCCGCAGGACGCTGCGATTGTTGTTTTCACTCCGAATCCTGCGATGAATTCCCCGGTGATGCCGACATCCCCGACACCCGGAACCATCGGCTGGCACGAGCTGTATACGACGGATCTCGACGCTGGCTTTGACTTCTACCAAAAGATGTTTGGCTGGACAAAGCTGAACGATATGGACATGGGGCCCATGGGAACCTACCGCATCTTCGATGAGGGGGACCAGAAGCCAATGGGCGATGGCGGCATGATGACGAAACCGGAACAGATGCCCGTCTGCGCGTGGAGCTTTTACTTCAACGTCGACTCAATTGGCGCAGCGATCAAGCGGGTTACGGATGGCGGTGGCACGGTTCTGAATGGGCCGCATCAGGTACCGGGCGGAAGCTGGATCATCCAGGGGATGGACCCGCAGGGAGCCATGTTCGCGCTGGTCAGCAATAAGGAGTAAGGAATATGGAGGCGGGTTTTGGCCCGCCTCCATCGTTGCTACTTTGTGGCTGCGGGCAGATAGCTTAGTTCGGGTTGGTAGCGATAGACATCATATTCACTGCTCACGACAAGCGGCCTGGTCTTCATCAGAAGCGCAGCATAACCGTCTTTGCCCAGGCCCTTCTCAGCGCCAAGACCTTCATCCAACTCCGCCCAGCTGTTGAATCCGAGCACAGACGTCATCGTTGCGCTGGGCTCGCCGTACCGGCCTTGAGCCATGGTGAAGTCTTTCGCTCCGCTCTTCTTTACCGCGGGCAGGATATCGCTCTTCGCCAGCGCGAGATAGTCTGCGAACTTGTCGGGGCGAACCTGGGTGACCAGAACCCGAAGCATCTTTGGGACTGATCCGCTATCTGGCAGACTAAGACCCGGATCGACCTCTTCGATGGTACGACGCGAGCTTTCGATGCAATCACCGATACGCGTGTTGATTTGAGCCAGTTCGGTGGCCTGTTCCTTCATCGCTGCTTCCGGCCCGGCATCCAGCTCCGCCCACGTCTTGTAGTAACGAGCCAGCGCCCAGGTGCGGGGGCCGGTGAGCGAAAGCCATACCGTGCTATAACCCACGGATCCGCCCTTGGCCAGCAACGCCTGGTATTCCTTGATGTGAGCCTGGAAGTCGCTGAGCCGGTCGGGTTTAACGGTGTAGAAGGTGACGCTGCGGATGTTGGCCTGAGCGGACGCAGACGTGAGCAGCGATGCCGCAACGGCCGCTGCAAGTATGAACTTTGTGACTAGTTTGCCTGGGTTAGGTGCCATGGACTACCTCCTCGGCAGAGGCCATAGTGTGGCGTGCCGAATTGCGAAGGTCCGGAGTTTCAGCCGAACGTTATTTTCTGGAAGAGCGTCGGCGGAATGGGCGTTCCAGCGTCGGCGTCTTCGAAAACAGCAGGGCCCGGATGCAGATAGTGATTTCGTGACGGCGTAAGTATACACACTCCCCAAAGCTGCTGGCCGCGAGAGCATGGGCGGAGCACACTCATCGCACAGGACGCGATGAATGGGGCGCAGATTTTTAATCGGGGCTAGGACCTGAGGGATTCGAGAAAGGTCGTTAGTTCGGGTGCAAGCGGGGCTTCGACCGAGATCTCTTCGCTGGTGCGGGGGTGTGTGAATTCAAGGTGCGCGGCGTGGAGGAAGTTGCGGTCGAGTTCCAGCGTCCGGTCGCCTTTGAGTTCACGAATCACGTGCGGGGCTCCGTAGAGGAAGTCGCCTACAACAGGGTGGCCGAAGGATTGGAGGTGGACACGGATCTGGTGCGTACGCCCGGTCTCGATCTTGACTTCGACGAGAGTGAAGGGACCAAAGGGAGTGGATAGGCGTTCGAGAACGTGGATATGCGAGACTGCAGTACGGCCATCAGCCCGGCGGGTCGTCATGCGGATGCGGCGGACCAGATCGCGCGCGATGGGTAGGTTGACCGTGACATCGTCCTTGACGAGATGGCCGTGGGCGAGCGCGATGTAGGTCTTGTGCATGCTGCGCTCGGAGAACATCTCGCCCAGTTTGCGGTGGGTGACGTCGTCTTTGGCGACGACGATCGCGCCAGAGGTCTGCTTGTCTAAACGATGAACGATGCCGGGGCGCAGACTGCCGCCCACGTCGGAGAGCTTCGCAAGGTGAAACAGGAGGGCGTTCACCAGCGTTCCGCGGTTGCGCTCGTCGTCGGTGGAACCGGCCCCGGCGTGGACCATCATGCCGGCAGGCTTGTCGATGATGGCGAGGTACCTGTCCTCGTACAGGATGGAGAGCGGGATGTCCTCGGGGACCGCGTGGAGCGGTTCGGGCTGGGGCTGGCCTTCGATCTCAATGGTTTCGCCGCCCTTTAATTTGTCTTTCGATTTCGGCACGGCCCCGTCGACCCGGACCTGACCGGCGTCGATAAGGAGCTGGACGCGGGCGCGGGAGATATCGGGCATGGCCTGCGAGAGGTAGCTGTCGATGCGCAGGTTGGCGGCGGCTGGGTCGGCTAGGAAGGTGCGGATGGTGTTGTCGTCGGCATCATCATCAAACTCCAGTACGGGGATAATGGGGGGCATCTCTGGCTCAACGCCGCG
>JAYVZU010000374.1:0-4412 GCA_043783075.1 Rhodanobacteraceae bacterium | reverse complement strand
GGGCGTTGGAGATGATTGCTCATGCTACAGCGCAGGGAGTCCGCGTGAGCCTGGGCCACACCAACGCGACAGCCGCAGAAGCGACTGCCGGGATCAAGGCTGGCGCGACCTCCGCGACCCACACCTTCAACGCGATGCGGTCGATGGACCACCGCGAACCGGGGGTATTGGGCGTGGTATTGGACGACCAGAATCTGTATGCCGAACTGATCTGCGACGGCATCCACGTTGCTCCCGCGATGGTGCGGATGTGGCTGCGGTTGAAGGGAGAGCGAGCGATCCTGATGACTGATGGCATCTCTGCGACCGGTATGCCGGACGGCCCATATGTTCTGGCGGGAGTTCCGATTACAGTCGCCGATGGCAAGGCATCTGTGACGAGCGCGCCGGGGACGCTTGCGGGATCGGTGCTGACAATAGATCGCGCTGTTGAGAACCTTCAGACGTTTACCGGTTGTGGACTGGAGACAGCGGTACGTGCCGCGTCGTCGCAGCCGGCGAGGATGCTGGGTGTTTCGGACAATATTGCGAATCTGCGGGTGGGGCAGCCGGCGAACTTCAACCAGTACTCTCCGACCGGGTTGCTTCAGGCTACCTACTTGCGGGGTCAGCGGCTAACTTAGCTGGCGGGCTCGCCACATGGCACCGTCCATGGAGTTGATCGCGCTTTCCATCACAGTCAGGCCGGGGTAATCGGTCGTAATTTTCGCCCGCATCGCCGCCGTCGCGAGGGCAATCTTCTCCACCACTCCGCCGGTATACGCGATGCTGACCCCAGATTGGCCGTGAGCCTTCATCTTGTCCCAGACGATGGCCACCTGACGGGCAAGTTCAGAGCCGGCATCGCGCAGGAGACCAGCGGCAACATCATCTCCGGCTTCAGCGCAGCGCACCACGACCGGGGTCAACGCGGAGAGGTCTGGACCTGGTTGGTCGTTTGCGAAGGCAACCATCTTGCCCAGATCCTTGACACCCCAAGCAGTGCGGATCGCTTCCATCAGAGATGTGGGAACCTCGTTATCGAGCGCAGAGAAAGCGCGGCGGACGGCTTCACGTCCGATCCAATACCCTGAACCCTCGTCGCCTATACCCGGACCCCAGCCCCCGGCTTTGAACCGGGCTCCATCGGTGCAGCGACCCAGAACGGCAGAGCCGGTGCCGCCGATGACGAGAATCCCTGCGCCTCCGCGGAAGGCTGCGTCGAGCGCGATCTCGTCGTCGCCGCAGACCACGACCTCGCCCCCAACCATCTCGGATACGACTCGGTACGCCCACTCGCGGACCTCGGCGATGGAGAATCCGGAGACGCCGACACAAGTTTGGCTGATGCTGGAAAGGGGGATTCCGGATTTCTCGCTCACCTCTGCGAGCAGCTGCTGGAGACGGCCAGTGGCGATCTCCTGTCGCACACGGGTGAGTTTAACGGTGGCGCAAATCGCCTTGCCGAGGATGTGCGTCTCGTCGCCAAGCCAGCACTCGGTCTTGGTGCCGCCGGAATCCAGACCTACAAAATAAGCCATTCAAAACCTCAAAGTTCACAAGCCCGCTATCATACCTTTACGCTCTCAAGGAGACTACTTGGTTCAGACACTGGCGCAAAGACTCTCGCCCTTCGACCTAGCGCTGGTTGCGGTTTATCTGGTTGCAATCACGCTGTTCGGCTTGAAGTTCGCGAAGCGTAGTAGTAAGTCCGGGTCGCTCAAGAGCTACTTCCTCGCTGACAATACCATTCCATGGTGGGCCATTGCGCTCTCCATTGTCTCGGCCGAGACCAGTACGTTGACCATCGTATCGATCCCCGGCGTGGCGTTTGCGGGCAATATGGGCTTCTTGCAGGTGGTGATCGGCTACATGATTGGGCGGATTGTAGTGGCGCTGCTGTTTCTGCCGCGGTACTTCCGTGGCGAGATGCTGACGGCGTACCAGTTGATCGACCGGCGATTTGGCAAGGTGTTGTACAAGGTTACGGCCGGGCTGTTCCTGCTGACGCGGGCGGCGGCCGAGGGCGTTCGAGTGTTCGCGATTTCTATTGTGGTTTCGATTGCGATTGGGACCGGGGATACGCTGTCGATTGCGATCATCTCCGCGTTGACGCTGCTGTATACGTTTGAGGGCGGGATGGCGGCGGTCATCTGGACGGATGTGGTGCAGATGGGGCTGTACGTAGCCGGGACGCTGGTGGCGCTGTATACGCTGGGGGCTCATGTTCCCGGGAACTGGACGCATATCTACGAGGTTGCGGCTCCGCTGGGGAAGTTTCATATCTTCAACTTCGCGTTCAATCTAACGCAAAGCTATACGTTCTGGGCGGGGCTTCTGGGTGGGACGTTCCTGACGATGGCGAGTCATGGGACCGATCAGCTGATGGTCCAGCGGATGTTGGCCGCAAGGAATCTGCGCGAGTCGCGGCTGGCGCTGTTGTCGTCGGGCGTGGTGATTTTCTTTCAATTCACGCTGTTTCTGCTGATTGGGATTGGGTTGTTCGTGTTCTACGGGATGCATCCGCAGGTATTTTCCAGCTCCGACCGCATCTTTCCGACTTTCATCGTCCAACAGATGCCGCATGGTGTTGCGGGATTGCTGGTGGCGGCTATTCTGGCGGCAGCGATGTCGAACTTGTCGGCTGCGCTGAACTCTTTGTCGTCGACTACGGTGGTGGATTTTTATGTACCGTTCCGGCCAGCGGCTAGCGACCGGGAGCGCGGATTGGTATCGCGGATTTCGACGGTTTGGTGGGCGCTGGTGCTGTTTGGGATCGCGGTGTACTCGATTCAGGTGGGCGGAAAGGGGCATGTCGTGGAGACTGGATTGTCGATTGCATCAGTGGCGTATGGATGTCTACTCGGAGTCTTCCTGCTCGGTACGCTCACAAAATATGCGACGCAGTGGGGGGCGATCCTGGGGATGGTTTGCGGGTTTGTGCTGAATGTATGGCTTTGGAAGGGGACATTTCCGGTGCATATTGTTGGGGTGACCGTGCCGCAGGTGGCGTTTACGTGGTTTGTGTTGATTGGGGCTGGAATGACATTTTTGGTTGGGTCGATTTTTTCGTTTGTGTTGCCGAGGCCGAAAGTTGTGGCTCTGCTGGTTGTGTTGGGCCTTGGCTGTTCGGCGGGGGCACAGGTCAGTGGGAAGGTCGCCTCTGGCGATGCCCACCTTAGGTCCGATGAAGCTGGACCGAAGATGGGGCACACGGAATTTGATGGGGTGTCGGCGGCTATTAATGCGGCGATTGCTGAGAAGAAGCTGCCGGGGGCGGTGGTTGTTGTGGGGCACAAGGGGAAGGTGGTGTTCCATCAGGCATATGGGAATCGGGCGCTGGAGCCGACCGTTGAGCCGATGACCGAGGACACGATCTTCGATATGGCTTCGCTCACGAAACTGCTGGCGACGACTACTTCGATTCTGGAGTTGGTGGATCAGAAGAAGATCGATCTGGATGCGCCGGTGGTGAAGTACCTGGCGGAGTTTGGACAGAATGGCAAGGATAAGATCACGGTTCGGCAGTTGATGACGCACTACTCGGGACTGCCGGAAGATGTGGACTTGAAGGATGACTGGGGGCTGAAGGCTCCGGATAAGGCGGAGGGGATTCGACGGGCTATGGCTTCGGTGCCTTACGGGCCGCCGGGGGTTACGTTCAAGTACTCGGATATCAACTTCATTACGCTGGGTGTGTTGGTGGAGATACTCAGCGGTCAGACTTTGGATGTGTTCGTGCAGGAGCATGTATTCACGACACTCTTGATGGCACACACTCGCTATCTTCCGATCGGGTTAGCCTGTGGTAGCGCGCAAGACTTACCGCCATATTCGTTGGGAGCGATTTTTGGAAATTCACATCTCACGAATGGCATTGCGGATTGCTGGGGAAAGCAGTGGCCCGCCGCCAACGTGATTTCTCATGTTGCCCCCACGGCCCACGATGATGAAAGCAAGGCTCATCCCGAACTCAATCCCAATTTCGACACACTTCTTCGCGGCACGGTCCACGACCCGACCACCCGCCGCATGGGCGGCGTTGCCGGTCATGCGGGGGTGTTCTCGACGGCGGCGGATATGTCGAAGTTTGCGCAGGCTTTGTTGGATAAGCTGCTGCGGAATACGGGACCGTTCCCGGTTTCTCAGGCTACGCTCCGGATGGCTACGACGCCGAATGAGCCGGCGACCGCCGTGCACACTGCGACGATCTTCACACCCGACGGCAAAGCGACGACCGGCGTGGCGTCGCGGGGGTTGGGGTGGGATCTGAACTCCGGGTTCTCCCGCCCGCGCGGCGAGGTGTTCCCCATCTCGACCAGGGAGCATCCGGGGAGCTTTGGGCATACCGGGTTTACAGGAACGTCGCTGTGGATTGATCCGGTGTCGGATAGCTACGTGGTGCTGCTGGCGAATGCTATTCATCCTCGGGG
>JAYVZU010000373.1:0-13214 GCA_043783075.1 Rhodanobacteraceae bacterium | reverse complement strand
TCAATCCAATCGGCCCAAAGAGTACCGTAAGAACGACCGTGCTGGTCACCTTGCTCTCGCCCTCTTTACCTTTAGTCCCGCGCAGACGAATCTTCACGTCTCCAGCCTTCAGGTAGTCGAGCCGCAGGCTTAGGTCGCCTGCCTTACCCATCATGCCCGCCTTGGCTGCCTTGGTCACTTCGCCCATTGCGCGCGATCCGGCCTTGGCGACAATGACATCTCCAACCTTTATGTCGTCGACCAATTCAAGCGTAACTGGGTCACCTTCAGCAGCAGTCTTTGAGCTAAGCGGCTCGGCAAAGCGAAGATTCACATCCTCGCCCTCACGCAGCATGTATTTTCCAGATGCATCGGGGCCCGCTGGTGCAGCTACGGCAGTAACGGCTACAGGAGCCGGAACTGGAGGAGCGGTAGGTTGTTGCGAAAAGGCGAATCCGGCTGCACTGAGCAGGAAGATGAAAGTAGCTCTGGAAATCTTCAACTAATACCTACGATCTTGAAACGGGAATGCGAGAAGCCTATCTCCTATCGCCCACTTACGCAACGCACATTTACATACGACGTAAGAAACGTCCGCCATACAAAATCCGGCTGCAGCGACAAAGCATCCCCATTCCCTGCATCAAACGCAACAGAACCCGGAAAAGAGGAACACCATGCCGTACCAGAACCCGAATCACCCGTCCCACCCCAACCCCACCGCCGAGCCCGAATCCATCCTCGCCACCGCCGAACCCATCGAGCACCCCAAAACCGAGAACCACCACCAGGTCCCCATGGACCTCAACGAGATCAAGCCCAAGATCGCCTCCGACATCGCCTACTGGTCGAAGGAGTTCCACGTCTCCCCCGAACTCCTGCACGAGGCCATCCGCACCCACGGCATCCACATCCCCACCCTCCGCGTCGCGCTCGCCCGGCACGAAGTCAACCTAACTTAGCTCACGCGATGGAGTGGGCGCGAAACTACTTCCGCCCCTCCACCTCCGCCAGCATCCTCTCACGCAGCACCTGGTTCGCGCGAGTCTGATACCCCTTCCCACCCCGCTGCAGCCACGCCAGAACATCCTCCTCCACCCGCAGGCTGATCAGCCGCTTCTTCGGCTTGTAATATCGTTGCCGCTCCCCCTCGCCCCACTTCTTCTTCGCGGCTGCTTTTACCGCCGCCGCCTGCTTGGCTTTTATACCCTTCGCGAGAGCCGCCAAAGCCGCAACCTGATCCGCCTTCAACGGCGCTTCCGACACCTTTTTAGCCATCCCAACCCCCTAAAGCCATGTGTATATACAGAAGTGTATATACACATGCCCAAAACAGACACTTTTGCCACATTTAGGCCGGCGAATCTGCGCTCAGGAAACCCCTTTTCAGGCCTCGCGGTGGTCCTCATACGTCTCAGTAAACGGCTTCTTGCGGAACGTCGTCCAGAAATAATTGATCGTGTACCGCCACGCAATCGTCAGCATTCCTTCCTGTTTCAACCGCCTGGCGGACGAGAACATCTTTAGTTTCAACGTGAACTCGACTTTTCCCACCCGATTCATGCGCCGGGCAATGTCGGTATCTTCGCCATAAAACGAGATGGTCGTATCGAACCCGCCAATGGCCTCTAACCCACATCTTTTCAACACGAAATTGCCACCCTGCACCATCGAACCCGCCCGCAGAATGTACCGGTTGAGCACGTAAATCATGAACGCAACCCAATAGAAGATCTGCACACTAAACCGCTGGCTCGGCTGCAAGTCATAGTAAACAAGAGGCCCACTGATCGCCACCAGCTTCTCCTGCGTATCGAAAGCCTCCAAAACAGTCGCTACCCACCCGGGCGTCAGCCGCGAATCGGAGTCCACATTCGCAATCAAATCCCCCGTACAAGCTTTGAAACCAGCCTGCCGCGCGAACGTAAGTCCCTTCTGTGGCTCATCTACGAGCTTTACACCGGGATAACTCAACGCAACGTCACGCGTTTTATCGGTGCTGGCATTGTTCACGACGATGACTTCCGCGCCACCCGGAACATCCTTTATTTGCAGGAAGATAGCGTCCAGACACGCCGGAAGATAAGCCTCTTCGTTGTACGCCGGGATAACAAAGCTGAGTCGCATGTTTGGTCTCCCAACGATACGCCACCACTGCGACAGCAGTGTTACAACTACTTCGGCGGATCGGGCGGCATGACCGCACCAGCCTTCACCCAGGCTGTGATCACGGCGATATCTGCGTCCGACATCTTCGGCTTTTTGGGCGGCATCGGCATGGGATCGTCGACTGGACCCTCGTGGCGGATGAGCTTTACGAAGAGCGACTTGGCGGGGTCGCCGGGGACGATGACTGCGCCGCTCTTGCCGCCCTTTTTCAAGCCAGCCTGGGTATCGAATACCAGGCCGCCCTTGCGGTTCAGGCCCATGTGGCAATTGGCGCAGTGGGTTTCGAGGATCGGCTTTACTTTGGTGGTGTAGAAGGCGGGCTTGCTGGCGTCTTCCTGCGCGCGGACGGTCCCTAACTGCATTGAAATGAATCCAATAGCCACTACTGTGCAACCGGCAAGCAATCCGCGCATCCAGCCTCCTATTAGCGAACCAGTAAAGAGTATCAGCCTCAATACTTACACAGTGGGCATGTGCCGACTAGGGTAGATCTTGCTCTGGTCTTCTCCGCGCCGCTCTATTTCATGCGCGTAAAAGCCTCACAATTCGTTTTCATTGCGACACTCGCTTTGGGTGTGCCGAGCGGCTTTGCGTCTTCTAAAAAGCCGGTTGCGCACAAGTCAGCGGCGGTCTCGCAAGTGCATGCAAAGCCCAAGGCGGCGGCTCTTGAGCCGAAGCTGGTTGCGGTGAAGCATTCTGCTGGACGTGCCGGCAAGCGGGCCGTTGAAGCTCGTCCCGCGCACAGATCAAAGTCTCGCAAGCCTGAACCCAAGCTGATTGCGTCGCGCGAGAAGTCTGCGTCGATTCCACGTCGTGCCGCGCCGATTGCCCCGATAGCGGAGCCTGAAGAGGCGCCGGTTCAAGAGACGATCCAAGTGAAGCATGATCGCAAGCAGCACTACTCGGCCGATGGCGGCGGAACTCCGTCGGAGCCGCGCAAGGCTACATCGAATGATTTCCTGGCACCGTTCGCTGGCAATGCGGCTGCGGGAAAGCCGACCGCTGCTCCAGCGGCGACGCCTTCGAAGCGCAGGGCGGTTGTTCCGGCCAAAGCTGTAACGGCCAGGGTTCAGCTTCCAGAGCCGACGCCGGTGATCGTGCCGGTACTTTACACTCGGCGTGGTCACTTGATCATGCCTCCAGCGATGAAGGGTTCGCACGAGATTTTGCTGCGGCAGAACGAGATGGCGGACCGCGACGGCCTGGATCGAGTACGCGACGACGCGGATCTTGACGAGATGCGCGCGGGTAAACTGCTGGTCGCGATACCGGCTGGCCCGGGGTTGCAGACCGACGAACGTCTGCCGATGAACCGTCGCTATTGCAGGCCGTGGACGGCGCAATTTCTATCGGCCATGTCGCGTGCGTTCTATGCGAAGTTCCATACCTCGCTGCAGGTCAACTCGGCCGTGCGAACGGTGGAGTTTCAGCATAGGTTATTGCTGACCAACGGGAATGCTGCTCCTGCAGAAGGGGATACGGCTTCGCCGCACCTGACTGGGCAGGCGATCGACCTGGCTAAGCATGGTCTGTCGATGACGCAGATTGCCTGGATACGCGGGTATCTATTGCCGCTGGTTCAATCCGGCAAGGTGGATGTGGAGGAAGAGTTTCAGCAGGCTTGCTTCCACATCAGCGTGTACCGCAAGTACCTTCCGGAGCCTTCGCCGAAGCGCGAGATTGCGGGTACGCATGTGGGCGCTGCCGCTACGCTTGCCACTGCGATTCGCTAGGATCTAGTTGGCGAGTTCTGCTCGTTCCAGGTTTGGGACCAACCACTGGAGGATCCCAAATGCCATCAGGTATGCTGTCGCGGCGTAGAGGAAGATCGGCGTGTAGGAGCCGGTCGTCTGTAGAATCCAGCCGGTTGCGGCGGCTAGAAGCGCGGCGCTAATCGATCCGGCCATGCTTCCGAATCCGACTACGCTGGCGACAGAGTTGGTGGGGAACAAGTCCGATGCGATGGCGTAGACATTGGCCGACCAGCCCTGCTGCGCGGCGAGCGCAACGCCAATCATCGCGACCATCAACCACAGCGAGTGGATGTGCGAGCCGAAGACCATGGGCAGGACGGCGAGCGCGCAGGGCAGCATCACCCGGCGTCGGGCACGGCTCATCGCCATGCCCTTTGCAACGAAAACGCCCGGCCACCAACCTCCGCCGATGCTGCCCATGTCTGAGCAGAGATAGATGATAACGAGCGGCAGGCTGAGCCCGGCGACCGGCAGGTGGTAGGTCTTGTAGAGGAATTTGGGTAGCCACGAGAGGTAGAAAAACCAGACTGGGTCGACGAGGAACTTGGCGATGGTGAATGCCCAGAGCTGTCTTGTTCTCAGCAGTTTATGGGCTGGCACTAAGCTGCGGGTGAGTTTGGGCTGGTTGCCGGTGATGAAGGAGAGTTCTGAAGCGGAGACGCGCGGGTGTTGGTCGGGGGTTCTGTAGCTGAACCACCACCACGCGCACCAGATGGCGCCGAAGAGACCAGTGACGACGAAGGCGGATTGCCATCCGTAGTGGATGCTGAGCCACGGCACCAGTAGAGCTGCTGCGATGACTCCCATGTTGGTTCCGGCGTTCATGATTCCGGCGACGAGGGAGCGCTCGCGGGTGGGGAACCACTCTGCCGTGCCCTTGGCTGCGGCGGGAAAGTTCCCGGCCTCGCTGAGGCCGAGCAGGATGCGGACGAGGCCGAAGCCGAGAGCGGTGCGGACGAACCCGTGAGCGATGGTGACGAGGCTCCAGATGCCGATGATCGCGGCGTATCCCAGACGCGTTCCGAAGCGGTCGATGAGGCGACCTACGGCGACTAAACCGAAAGAGTAGGCGAGTTGGAAGGCGGCGACGAGATATCCGTACTGGACTTCGCTCCACTGGAAGCGGTGTTGGAGGTCTGGCGCGAGGATGCCGAAGACCTGGCGATTCATCAGGTTGATGGTGGTGGCTCCGAAGAGCAGGGCGCAGATGAGCCAGCGGATGTTGCTGCGGGCAGGCGTGGATGTGGCTTCGATCGCCGAGGTGCCTGCGGGTCGGTTCATGGGTTGGACGTACCTTGCTACGGTTTAATGCTGTTTCGCTCTTATACTTTGCGTGGTGGTTGCAGCGCAAACGCGAGGGTCTTACATTCCCACTCATCGCGATGGAGCTGCGATGAATGGGGCACCCAGAGATTGTGTGGGTATACGGCATAAGGCCGGCCCTTGTGGGGGGCCGGCCTTATGGGTTGTGGTTACGATTTGGGTTAGAAGTTGAGGCGGAGGGAGAACTGTGCGAGGCGGACTCCGCCGATCGCTCCACCACTGCCGCTGGTTGCGCTACCGACGGTCGAGGTGATCTTGCCGAAGGTGGAGTTGTTGAAGCTGCCACTGGGGTTGGAGAAGTTGGTGTGGTTGAAGACGTTGAAGACGTCGCCGCGGAAGTTGAGCTTAATGCGCTCAGTGATGATGAAGTCCTTCGCTGCGGTGAGGTCAAAGTTGACGAGGCCGGGTCCGAAGTACTGGTCGCGGCGCTCGTTGCCGGACTGGCCGGCGGTGATGGTGGAGAAGTAGGTCTTGTCGAAGGCTGCGTCGGGACTCTTGTTGTTCTGGGTCAGCTTGCCTGTGCCTACGTTCGGGCGATCGGCGAACTGGTTGAAGCCGCTGTAGTCGATGCCGTTGAGGTAGACGGTGAACGGCAGGCCAGCCTGGATCTCGGTAATGCCGGAGATGGTCCAGCCTTCGAATGCCTCACGCGAGACGATGTTGTTGGACTTCAGGAACAGGCCCTTGGGTCCAAGGGGAAGCGGAGCGGTGTAGTAGCCAACGAAGCGGTGGCGCATGTCGAATGCGGAGTTTCCGTACTCGGCCTTGAGGTTGTTGCCGTTGGAAGGGAAGCCTGCATCGCCGGTAGAGCCGAAGAAGGCAGAGCTGTAGTCCAGCGAGTGCGACCAGGTGTAGGAGGCCTGGGCGGACACTCCGCGTGCGCCACGATACTTCACGACCGCGACGAGGCCGTTGTAGTTGGAGTTTGCGGCGGACTTGCCAAACGCGTCGGCGAAGCTGCCGTACTGCTTGTAGGGGAAGACCTGGACGTTGGGGGTCTGGTTTCCGCGCTTGGTGGGATCGTTGACGATGACGCTGGGCTGGTTGGGATCAACAAAGACACCGAGCTTGCGTCCGGTGCTGCCGATGTAGTCGGCCTCAATCGCCAGGCGCGCCGTGAGTGACTGCTCGAACGAGAGGTTGTAGGCGTAGTTATAAGACTCGCGAATATTCGGGTCCATGCCGTTGAAGGAGAGCAGACCAACCTGGTTGGCTGCGCCGATGTTCTTGACGAGCGGTACGTTCTGGTTGAAGGCGGTGGCGTAGGAGAACTTGCCGGGCTGCGTGGTGCCGGCAGACTGCGCCGTGGTGAGGTTGAATGGAGCATTCAGCGAGAGGTTAGCCGGAATGTTGTTGAAGATATCGTCATAACCGACGCGGAAACCGCCGCGCAGTACCGTCTTGTCGCTTCCCTTGATGGGGCTCCAGGCAAAGCCGAGGACAGGAGCGATGTTGTTGCGGTCGACCGTAAGCTGCCCACTGTTGGTCATGCGGGTGGCACCCGGTGTGAGGGTGATGGAGGAGGGACCGACCTTGGTGGTATCGATTCCCACGACGTTGCTGGTGCCGAAGAGGGTTAGACCCTGACCGGCGATGAGGTTCGCGCCGCGGTTGTCGAGCTCGTAGATCGCGGAGGGGAGCTCGTACCGGATGCCAATGTTGAGGGTGAGGTTAGGCAGAATGCGCCAAGCGTCCTGGATGAACATGTCCATGGGGTAGCGGCGGAAGTGGGCGAGGGTACGTCCGCTGCGCTGCGATGAGGTGTTGACCAGACCGGCAGCGAAGTCGGAGAAGCTGGAGAAGTTGACGCTGCCACGGGAGGTGCTGTCGAGGAAGCGGCGGGCATCTTCGCGGCGGACGTGATAGCCAGCCTTGAAGGAGTGCTTGGTAGAGCCGAATAGCGACGACGCAGTGAGCGTGTCATAGAGCTCGTAAGTGCGGGTTTTACGGCCCTGGGGCAGGTTGGTGGCGGAGCCCAAACGGGCAAAACCAGAGATCTGCACGGTGGGCAGACCGGAGTCCTGGACATTCGCGGTGCCATCGACGACGCCGGAGAGGGGCTTGCCAGAGGCGTCGACGAAGATGCCCTGGGCGTTGTAGCCGCTATCCTGGACGACGAAGTTGGTCTGGTTGAAGGAGTAGCCTACGCGCGCGGTGTTCAGCAACGAGGGGCTGAAGGTGTGGTTCTCTTCGAGGAAGACGGACTGGCTTAGCGGGGTGTTGGTGTTTCCGCCCGAGAGCGGCGTAGGACCACCTGAGAAGACGCGGCCGTTGTAGGTGATGAAGTGGCCCGCGAGACTATCCTTCGCGCCAAGCTTCTGATCGATGCGAGCGAGGCCGGTGTCGTCGCTCAACACACTGCGAACTGCGGAGGTGTAGTTGGTGCCGTTGCTGGCGAGGGTATCGCCAGGCTGCTGCGAGAGGGGGAAGAACTTAAGCAGCGACTTGGAGATGGAGTCGGTGACCGAGGCGCGCTGTGTGGGCGTAGGAACCAGTACGGAGGTGACGGTCGGAGCAACCTGGCGGAAGCCTTCGTAGGAGAGGAAGAAGAAAGTCTTGTCGCGGAAGATCGGACCGCCGAAGTTGGCACCGAACTGGTTGCGGTTCAGGATGGGCTTGATAGCCGGGTTGGTGGCGGTTGCGGTGTGCTTGGAGAAGTAGTCGGTGGCGTCGAGAACTGTGTTGCGGAAGTACTCGAATGCGCTGCCGTGGAACTGGTTGCTGCCGCTTTTGATGACGGCGTTGATCTGCGCACCCTGTCCGCGGCCAAACTCGGCGGTGGGTACGGAGGTCTGAACGCTGAACTCCTGCACGGCGTCGTTGATGCGGAAGCTGGTGAGACCGCCGTTGACCTGGGTATCCATGTTGCTGATGCCGTCGATGAGGTAGTCGTTGGACTGGGTGCGTGCTCCGGCGACGTTGAAGCCGGTGACCTGGCTGCCGCCCGCCGAGGGGGTTGCACCTGGGGTGAGGAGAGCGAGGTCGAGGAAGTTGCGCGAATTCAGGGGCATCGACGCAATGGTCTTGGTGTCGACGACGTTCGAGAGAGTGCTCTGCTGCGTGTCGACGAGCTGCGCTACGGCATCGACGTTGACGACATCGGTCACGTCGCCGGCGGAGAGGGTCACGTCGAGCTGCGTGGACTGGTCGACCTGAATGATGACGTTCGAAAGGGTGGCACGCTTGAAGCCGGGAAACTGCACGGTGACGGTGTAAGTGTCGGGCGGCAGTTCGACGAAGCGGAAGGACCCGGTGGAGTCAGTGGTGCGGGTCTTGACTGCATTGGTTCCAGTGCGGGTCAGGGTGACGGTGGCACCGGCGACGACGGCTCCGGTGGAGTCACGAACGACACCAGCTCCGATACCGACGGGGTCTGCAAAGGCTGCGCGAGAGACGCAGAGGAGGATCGCGAAAAGTACAAAGCTAAGAGCTCTGCGCAACACGGAACGAGGTATCGAATGGAAGGGGGATTGCATATTCTTTGGAGCCTCCTAAAACACAAAACGCGGTGGCGTTCAAGTTGAAGCGCTGATGAATTTTGCGTGATATCTCAAGCTTAGGACGGCGTATACGACTCGTCAAGGCAACCAATTCTCGTGTGCGAAATCGACATTCACGAGATCAACAGAGTGTTGAAGTTGTGACTTTGTTTGGGTTTAACGCAAGAATGCCCGACCGGAGCCGGGCATTCTTGCGTTGTTGAATCGAAGCGACTTAGAAGGTAGTCGAGACGGTGAGGCGGAAGGTCTTACGCGGCTCGCGCAGGACGTAGTTTGCACCGTAGAACTGGAGTGCCTGATCATAGCTGAACTGGCCAGCGCCGGTGGTCGGGAAGAGCTTCTGGAATTCGGCCGGGGTGACGGCGAGTTCCTGCGGCAGGCTCTTGAAGAGGCGGAGCGGGTTGTAGGCGTAGTAGAGGCGGAAGGGCGCGTTGACGATCGGCAGGATGACCTGCAGCTCGGCGCCGCTCGACATACGCGGAACGTAGTTGGAGCCGGGAACGATTTTGAACTGGTTCGGGAAGGCGACCGAGGTGCCACCGAAGCAGGCTCCGTTGACGAAGGTCGGGCAACCGTAGCTGGGTGAGTTGACGCTGGAGAGACCGGCGGCGCTCTGGCGAAGCTGGCCCGGACGCGTCGAGAAGGTCATACCGAAGTCGGTGAAGAAGGCGAAGGTGACCTGGTTGACGATCGGGATGCGGTACTCTACGTTGGTGGTCAGCTGCGTATCGCCACCGATGGGGGCGAGGCGATAGATGGGCAGCGGGATCTGCACGTTGCCGAGCGAGGTGTTGGAAGGGTCGCGCGGAACGGTGGAGCCGTCAGGGTTTGTCAGGTTGAAGAGTACGCGGTTCGGGATGAAGACGTAGGGCGACGAGGCGCGGATATCGAAGCCACGGACGTCGGATTCGCCACCACCATAGATGCGGTGCTGAGGCGGTGCGACTTCGCCACCGAAGCCGGCAACGTGAGCAAGCTGGATGCGGTAGCCGAGGACGTTGTGTCCGTCGCGGTTACGCTTGAGACCCTTCATCGGGAAGAACTGGCGGTAGGCGAGAGCTGGCTGGTAGAACTTGACGTTTCCGCCCACACCGGCGATCTGGAACTGCGCGGTGAACTCCTTGCCGTTGTGCGGACCCTGTCCGCGGTCCAGCGAGGAGTAGCTAAAGGTCGGCGTGATGATTGCCGAGACGATTCCGTCGAGCTGGTTCTGGCCGGCAACACCGGAGCGGAAGGCCAGCGTCTGGAAGACGTTGCGGGTGTTGTCGTTGAAGGTGGTGATGGACGAGCGCGAGAGCGAGAACGAAGCGCCGACACGCGTGACGCCGGACCGAGCAAAGACGTGGCGCAGCGGCTCGGAGATGGAGAGCGTGAGGCCGGTGGTCTGCTGGTTGTAGTTGGTCAGCGTGGAGGAGATGGCGTCGCTGAGGTTCTGCGACTGCGCACCGCTGGCACCGTATGCCTTGGCCGGGTTGTAGTCGTACTTGCTGGTGAAGAGCTGCAGGCCGAGCGAGATGGGCTTGTTGCGCAGGTAGGGCTCGTTGAAACCGAAGCTCAGGTTGCGCGAGAGGTCGCCGACGTTGGCCTGAACGGAGAGCGTTTCGCCGAGTCCGAGGAAGTTGTTCGTCTCGTAGTTGAGACCGATGAAGGTACCGGAGAGACCCGAGATTCCGCCGTTGAGGCCGATGGAATTCTTGCCCTTTTCCTTCAGCTTGAGGAGCAGATCGACAGTGCCTTCGTCGGCATTCTGGCGTGATTCGGAGTCCTGATCGGCCTTCAACGCTTCGAAGTAGTTGAGCTGGTTCAGGCGGAGGAGTGAGAGATCCCAGAGTCGCGCGTTGTAGACCTGGCCCTCTTCGAGGAGGAGTTCGCGGCGAATGACCTTGTCGCGAGTGATGGTGTTGCCGGTGAACTCGATGCGGGATACATAGAAGGGCTTGCCTTCTTCGATGTCGATGTCGAGATAGATCAGCTTCTTGGCTTCGTCGAAGCGGGGCGTGGGCGAGCCGACGAAGTTGATGTATCCGAGTTCGCCGTAGGCTTTGCGCAGCTGTTCGAGACCCTTGGAGAAGATAGTGGCGCTGAAATATTCGCCGTCCTTGTTGGCAAACTGCGAGCGCAGAACGCGGACGTTAGGGACGTGGGCGTTGCCCTTGAAGGTGATGCCGCCGAGCTTGTAGCGCCCGCCTTCCTCAACCGGCATTAAGAGGTCGATACGCTTGCCGGTGGTGGTGTGGAAGGTGAAGGGATTGAAGCCGGTGGTGTCGCGGATGTGGGTCTTGGGCTCTTCGGTGAGGGCCTTGAAGTAACCACGGTCGCGGTACGCCTGACGAACGCGCTCGGCATCTTCGTCGAGCTTGGAGGCGTCGAAGGTGCGGGGGAAGATGTTCTCGAGGACGTAGGAGTTTGGGACGCCGATGGGCTTCAGATTCTTCATCGCGGCGCGTAGCACGCGGTCGGAGAGGTTCCGATTGCCGTCGAAGATGATCTTGCCAACCTTTACGGTCGGGCCTTCCTTGATGCTGAAGGTTACTGCGACGGCTGCTGGCGGGATGGTCTTGATTTCGGTTTTGATGGCCGCGAACTGGTGTCCGTGCTCGCCCAGAAGTTCTTTCAGGACGGTCTCGGCGCGCTTGATGCGGGTGGGGTCGTACTGGCTTTCGACTGTCAGGCCGACTTTGGCCTTCTTGAAGCGCTCGTCGACGTCGGAGATGGAGACGGCGTTCAGTCCCTTGTAATCGATGGTCCGGATGGTGGGCTTCTCTTTGACGTAGACGTAGAGCTGGACGCAGGCCGGGGTGTTGGCGGTGGCTGCGGCGTCGGCGCGCTCGATACGGACGGATTCAAAGTAGCCTGTGTTCCAGAGCGAGTTGAAGTCGCGCTCGACGATGGCCGGATCGAAGAGGTCTCCCTGGCGCGAAAAGAGTCGCGCAAGGACGGATTCCTTGGGAATACGGCGATTTCCGATGACGCTCGGGGTGCAGAGCGACTGGGCATTGCCGAACTGGGATCCGCCAAGAGCCGGTGCCTGAGCCGAGGCGAATGGGGCGGATGCAACGAGAGCCGCGATGCAAAGTGCGGTCGATACCGCAGAGGTCAGCGGGTTCGACGGCTTCTGGGAGCTACGGCTTGCCTTGATACTTGGTTGGTTCTCGGTAAAGATACGCACACCCTCACAGCCTTATGGAAATCACGTCCCAAATCCAGAAAATTTCCGGGGGAACTTCGATTATATGGGAGCCGGAGCCGCATCGGCGAGTTTGAGGCCGGAATGGTTGACTCGGCGGTGACCCGGGGCGCGGCTAGGGCGGGTTCGTGGAACGGAAAGCGATAGCGTTTTGACGGACGACGAGGGGAAGGGTTTGCGGTGTTGGACACGAATTGGTGGGATTCGCCTCTATAAATAGCTGAGCCACCAGTCGCGGCGGCGGCCTTTGAGCTGGCTGAACCAGCGGCAGGGGAAGTAGAGCGTCAGGACCACAGCCGCCCAGATGGCGTAGACGACGGGCAGGGCGTGGCCCCAGCCGGGCGGCCCGCCGTCACCCCAGCTTGGGCCCCAGCCGATCCAGTAGTGCCAATCCATGTGGAGTGCGAAGGTGGCGACCAGCGCCGCAGCGTGAATCAGATAAATATGGAGGGCGTAAAAGAGGAACGGTACGCGGCCGAAGGTCTCGATGAACGAGCGGAGACGAGGCAGCCAATCAGACTCTGCGGCGAGGTCGAAGAGAGAGTAGAGCAGCATCAGGACGCTGAAAGTTGCGAGCGCGTACTGAAGCGAGGGTGGGTACTTCTGGACCTGGAAGAAGCTCATGGCAGTTTGGGCCGGGGTGGCGAGGTGTTCAAACCGGTAACTGTCTCCGTAGCCGTGGACGATTCGAAGGATGGCGAAGATCGCTAGAAACGCGGCGCCGAGCGAGAGGGTAATCCGGCGGCGTTGCGGGTACGGGGTGGTGACGATGGGGCCGAAGGCGTAGCCGACGCAGATGATCCCAAACCAGGCGAAGGTTGGGAAGTAGAAGAGGGCGACCGGGTGACCGTGCAGGGTCATAAAGCCGCGCTCGTGGAAGAAGATCCAGAAGTTGCTAAAGCGGCCCAGGTCGGCGGCGTGGATGGGATCGAGCAGGTTGTGGAGGAGCAGGATTGTGGCGCCGAAGAGCCCGATGGTGCGGGTGGACAGGCGTTGCAGGGCGGCGAGGCCGATCATGCAGCAGCCGATGGCGGTGATGATGTTGAAGAACGGATAGAGCAGGGTGAAGCTCCAGCCGAAGCTGATCAACGTGACATCGAGGAAGATGAGCCAGAGGCCGCGGGTGAGCAAGAGACGGGTGATGTCTTGAATCGACTTTCCGCGCTGGCGCTGCAGGTAGACTGATGCTCCGCTGAGCGCGACGAAGCCGGGGGCGCAGAGGTGGGTGACCCAACGGGTGGCGAAGAGCGCCGGCCAGGAGTGCAGGGGGTCGGTGGGATTGATGGTTGCGTTGGAGAAATA
>JAYVZU010000372.1:0-4417 GCA_043783075.1 Rhodanobacteraceae bacterium | reverse complement strand
AGGATACCGGATTTGGGGTAGGGATCGTGCCATTTTTCTTTTGGGGTAAGTGGCTGATTGCAAGTGGGATAGAAGCCTGGATTGAAGTATTTCGCTTGACATCGGATTTGCTGGGGATTTCGCGGTTGATAGTCCCCCCGACAACTTCGGAGAACTCACGAAGATTTAGTGGCCGACTCCCTCCGGCTTCATCGCTTCGGTCAACACGCGCCCAACGGCAGCGCTGGGGCGGTTGATTCGCAACAGTGACGCGAGGGTTGCGGCGATATCTACTGGCGCTACCATGCCGTGGTAGGTGCCAGGAATGAACGCTGCGCCGTAGAGTTCGAGCGGCACATGGCGGTCGTAGCTGTTGGCGGTGAAGTGGGTGGTGCCGGAGCCCTTCCACGGGAACTGGTATGGGCCAAAGTTCAGGTGCAGCGCCCAGCCCACATAGTCGGAGTAGCTATGGGCGATCAGGCGGCTGTACTGCGTATCGGGCAGGCCGCCCTCGCGCATCTGCTTCGCAGTAATTACGTGGGTCAGGATTGCGGGCTCCCGCAGCCGTTCGCCCATCGAGCCGTAGTCGGAGTGCGCGAAACCCGCGAAGATCTCTTCCAGCATCGACTTAGCAGTGTTCTCGGCTTCTTCTTCCGAGACTCCGGCTGCTTCAAATGCATGGCGGTTCAGAAGCAGGTATGGGTTGTCCATTTGCAAGATGTAGGCGGCCTTCGTCTTGAGGGGATACTTTGCTTCGAGCCTCTGCTCCAGCGGCTTGGTGAAGGATGCGGCAGGGAAGTCGAGTACCGGCATGTGGGCCGCGTCGCCGGCCTTCTGGCTGACTGCGACACCGTGATCGCCGCTCATCGCGATGACGACATTCTTCAGTCCGACGGTCTTATCAAGCTCCGTAAAGAATGCGTTGAGCCATTCGTCCGATTGAACAATCAGAGCTTGTTGCGAGGCGTCATCCGGCCCCACGGCGTGGCCGTTGATGTCGGTAGACGAAATGGAAAGTGTAAGCAGGTCGGTCACGCCAGCGGGGTTATTTCCTAACTTCTCTGCGGCAATCAAGGCTTGCGCGAATTCGAGTTGGTAGCGAACGCTCGCTACATTCCTTCCAACTTCCTCGTAGAAGCTCCCCTTCGGAATTCCGGCTGACGCCCGCGCAGCTTCGGTTCGTTTGCTTGCGTTGAAGTCTTTCGCCCACTGCGGTAGATCCTTCATCCAGTAGGTGGAGGTGACCCATTGGCCGGTGTCGTGGTCGATCCAGAATGCGCCGTTGGTGGCGTGGCCGCTGGTCATGATCGCGGCTCGATCCTTCATGGAGACGCCGTAGATGTGGGCGCGTCCACCGGTAGCGAGGGCGAGTTCATCGCCGATGGTGGTGGCTCGTTCGCGGTGCGGTGAGGCGCCGGTTAGGTCAGCGGTGCCAGCGGGGGCTCCGACGAGTTTGTAGCGGTCATCGGCGACAGAGCTTACCTGATGGTAGGTGCCATCGGGGGACGCTTCGTACCACTCGTTCAGCGGGATGCCGTGACCGTCAGTGTATGCGCCGGTTCCGATGGTGGCGTGGCCGGCGGCGGTGACGAGGTTGGCGTAGTCGTAGTAGCAATCGGTAAAGTGCGCGCCCTGCTGCAGGAACAGATTCCAGCCGTTCTTCGTCTTGAACTGCGAGTGATAGCGGTCAAGATAGTCGCCTCGAAACTGATCGAAGACAAGGACGATGACGAGCTTGGGCTTGCCATCGTTGGCATCGCCGCGTGCAGGTGATACGAATGCGGTGACGAGTAATAGCAGGGCGAGAAGGCGGGCTTGAATCTGCATAAGGCGACGCGGTTCCTGACGAACGATATGGGTGGTCCAAGCGAAGACTATCGCAGAATCGTCAGGACGGGAAACCTATTTCCGCTGACTTGGCGATATCTTCCGGGCATGTCGCGAATCTGGGGATGAAGGGCTCGGATTGTTTGTCCGTATTGCCCTGCGATCTTCCCTCATGGATGGGATACAGATTGGCTTAACGGAATTTTTACTTCCTCTCGATAGAGTTCTTATGGCTCCTCGCTTTTCAATCGAGATGGAGGCATGCCATGAAATACATCATCCGGATGCTACCGACTATTGTGCTCATCTTTTACGTGTTTGCTATGACGATGCACAGGCAGAAGTCAGTGCGCATCCGGGACGTCCACGGGACCGAGAACCCGGCGTGCTCTGCGGAGACCAAATGCACGCGTTTGGCGAGGGCATTGACGGAGGACAGGGTCTGCTGGCTTTGGACTTTACTGACTTTTAACTAGCATTCGCGTTCCAATTGAAATGACGGCCAGATTGCATTGCCGCAGCGATTGAGGGGACATACGTGAAAGTCAGTAATTTACTTATAGGAAAGCCGCTCGCAACGAGCGAAGCGCACAATGAACAAATTGGAGTCGCTGCAGGTATTCCCATCTTTGGCTTAGACGGCCTCACGAGTGCCGCCTATGGACCCGAACAGGCCATGGCGCTGCTTATCCCGCTGGGGCTCATCGGTGTTCAACAGCATCTGATGCCGATCTTTACGGCGATCCTGATCCTTCTAGTAATCCTGTACTTTAGCTACCGGCAGACGATTGAAGCGTATCCGAACGGCGGCGGATCGTTCACCGTTGCCAGCGAAAATCTCGGCGACAAGGCGGGGCTACTCGCAGCGGCAGCTTTGATGATCGACTACGTTCTTACGGCGGCAGTTGGTATTTCGGCTGGTGTTACGGCTCTGGTAAGCGCGGTTCCTATCCTCCACCCGCATCAGATTTCACTGTGCCTTCTGGTCCTTGGGATCATCGTGATCATCAACCTTCGCGGTGTCAAAGAGTCTGGGTTTGTCTTTATGCTGCCGACATTCCTTTTTGTTGGCACGCTGCTGATCACAGTTGCCGTGGGCATCTGGCACTCGGTGCTGGCGCATGGTCACCCGGTTCCGCTCGCCGCGCCGCCGCCGGCTCTTCCAGCGACGATGCAATACCTGACGCTGTGGCTGCTGCTGAAGGCATTCGCCAGCGGCTGCGCTGCTATGACCGGTGTGGAAGCTGTGTCCAATGGCGTGACAGCCTTCAAGGAGCCTCGGTCGAAGAAGGCAAATCAGGTCCTTACGATTGTTATTGCCATTCTCATCATCATGCTTGCCGGCCTCTCTTACGTGGCCAAGGTTTACGGCGTTTCCGCAATGGATTCAAACGACCCTGCTTATCAGAGTGTTCTGTCCATTCAGGTCGCCGCAGTCTTCGGGCGAGGCTGGTTCTATTTTTTCACCATGGGAAGCGTACTCGCTGCGCTCAGCTTTAGCGCAAACACTGCTTTTGCCGATTTCCCCCGGATGGCACGTGCCATCGCGCTCCAAGACTACTTGCCGCATGTGTTTCTGGTGCGCGGTCGCCGCCTCCTCTTCACGCATGGAATCTACGCACTGACTGGTATTGCCGCACTGCTCCTGATCATCTTCGGCGGCGTCACGGATCGCCTGATCCCCTTGTATGCGATCGGTGCGTTTCTTGCGTTTACCCTGAGCCAGGCCGGTATGGTTCGGCATTGGATCACCCATAAGGATGCGAAGCATCGTGGCGTGAAGATGTTCCTGAACGGCCTGGGCGCTGTCGCGACGGGTATCACGCTCATCGTGGTTCTAGTGGCCAAGTTCACGTCCGGTGCCTGGATTACCGCCGTTCTGGTGCCAGCAATCATCGCGGTTATGTATGGCATCAAGCGACATTACACACGCGTCAAACGCGAGACAGCTGATATATGCCCAATCCGTCTCGACGACCTGCAAGGGCCGCTCGTAGTCATACCTGTTGCACGTTGGGACAGGATTAGCGAGAAAGCTGTACGGTTCGGCATGACCATCAGCAGCGATGTCAAAGTCATCAATGTACAGAACGATGTAGAGACCGGCTTTGACGACATCTGGAACAGCATGGTTATGGAACCGATGCGCGACCATGGCTTGCCGCCACTCGAACTGGTAACCGTGCACAGCACATTCCGCACGATCATTACTCCGCTTATGGACTACATTCTCCAGCTCGAAGCCGAGAATCCGGGCCGTAAGATTGCAGTTATTCTTCCTGAGCTTGTTGTGAGGCACTGGTGGGAAAACTTCCTCCACAATCAGCGGATACAACTCCTTAAATTGCTCCTGCTCTTAAAGGGAAATCAGAGGATCATCGTCGTCAATATCCCCTGGTATCTGTAAGTCCGATGCGCAACGTGTGGGCGGTTTGGACTGTGTGGGACGGGGAAGGAAAGCAGCGAATCAATGCTTGTCACTAACCTTCGCCGTCCGGCCCCCATTGCGTTTGGCACGGCGGTTTCAAGTTTGAAGTGCAACGGGGTTGAAGGTTCGGTGCGAGTATTTCACGAAGTCGAAGTCGGGTAGGAAGACTTCAGCGGGGCACTT
>JAYVZU010000371.1:0-13235 GCA_043783075.1 Rhodanobacteraceae bacterium | reverse complement strand
TGATGAGTTCAAAGCCAATAAGCTCCCCGGGCGATAGCAATTCCTCTTTCAAGATGCGAGGTTGCAGTTCCAAATGCAACAAGGCAGCTTCAATCAGTCGGCGATGGATCGGGTCGGCGATGAGTATTGCCGCTTCGCCATTTATCGAATCGGCAACCGCAGTGGCTTCCAGGTCCAGACCAGATTCTGCAATATCAAAAAACTCATTTACCACGGGGCCCCGAAACTCATTCTCAGCATTTACTGTCTGCATTGACTACCTACTGCCCGCCGCTCTGCCCATTCCATGTACCGTTAGAGGGCGATTCAACGCAATTGGATGGTTCTCGCGCAAGCATTCTGTGCCACTTTGATGCACTGAATACAACCCCGTGGTCTGCGGACGGTATCATCAAAGTAGCCATATGTCGCTCTTTCCGATCTTCCTGAAATTGAATGCTCGCCCCTGCATCGTCATCGGTGCCGGCAACCTTGCCGAATCCAAGATCGCGTCTCTGCGCGCTGCGGAGGCGCAAGTGACTGTGATTGCCCCGTTTGCCTGCCCATCGATTGTCGAAATGGCCGCCAGCGGCGAGGTCACCTGGCACCAACGGCCATACCAGTCGGGCGACATTGTGGTGGGAACATTTCTCGTCGTCACGGCGACGGATGTTCCGGAAGTCAATCGCGCTGTGTATGTTGAAGCGACCTCGAAGTCGATTATTTGCAACGCCGTGGACGATCCGCCGTACTGCGACTACTACTTCCCGTCCGTCGTTCGGCGAGGCGACCTGCAGATTGCAATCTCGACTGCCGGGCAGTCCCCTGCACTCGCACAGCGACTCCGCAAGGAGTTGAACGCTGCGTTGCCGCTCGACCTGGGCAACTGGTTGGCAGAACTGGGAAATCTTCGCCGCGAGGTGTTGCAGTTGGAGCCATTGAACGAGGCTCGCAAGAACCTTCTGCACGATCTCGCCTCGCGCGAGGTCTGCGGATTTGACGCCTGTCCGTCGCGGGCCTACGCGCGCCAACACGCGCTGACGAACCCAAAGGATCGTGCGAAATGAACCCCGATCCCATTCCTGGACAGGTCTATCTCGTCGGCGCTGGCCCCGGCGACCCAAACCTGCTTACATTGCGGGCGTTTCACTTATTGCAAAAGGCCGATGTGATTCTGCCGGATGACCTCGTTTCGGACGAGATTCTGGCGCTGGCGCACGCCGGGACGACGATCATTCCAGTCGGCAAACGCTGCGGCCAGCCGCGCATTACGCAGGCGGGTATCCACGAGTTGATGCTGCACCACGCGGGTCTCGGGAAGTCTGTAGTGCGGCTCAAGTCCGGCGATCCATTGGTCTTCGGACGCGTCAACGAAGAGATTGAGGCGCTACGAGGAGCTGGGATTCCGTTTGAGATTGTGCCCGGAATTACGGCGGCTTTCGCCGTTGCCGCATCGCTGAAGACGCCGCTTACCGATCGTAATTCCGCTTCGAAGTTGATTTTGGCAACCGCGCACCATTCCGCTGACAAGACCGCGCCGGTCGCTTGGGAAGGTGCGTTCCCGGCTGATTCAACGCTGGTTCTTTACATGCCCGGACGCGACTTCGCGGGGCTGTCTGAATCCCTGATGGCCGTTGGCATCCCGCCCGAGACCCCTGTGGCGGCGGTCTCCAAGGCGTCCACACCCGACGAACAGGTAACGGCCACAACGCTCGCCGAGCTGCCAAACTCGCAGCCCGGCCCCGCGCCTCTACTGGTCTTGATTGGCCACGCGATTCAGATTGGCCGCTAGATCAACCGTTACTTCGCGACTACAGTAAATGTATCTTTCGCGTCCCAAACCGGCTTTTCTGCGGCTGGATCGGCAAGCCGGTACATCGTTCCGTTCAGGTTTTTTCCGTCGAGAACGAATTTGATGTAGTGGAAGTTTGGGAAGTCCTCGGTCTGGTAAAGGTCGTCGGGCGTCCGCTCTACGACGTAAGGCTTGGCTCCGCCGCCACCCGAGACGAAGTACGTTACGCCATCTTTCACAAACCGCTCGTAGTTATGGATGTGGCCGGCGGTAACGACAAACTTTGCGTGTGACGTTTTGGCGACTCCTGACAGGTATTCTCGCAGGCTGATCTCGTTTGGCCTTGGATTGTGGTCTACCTCGATGTGCGTCTGGATGTCCGCAACCGGCGGATGGTGCAGCGCAATCATGACGAACTCAACGGATTTATCGAGGTGTGCGACCTGATCTTCCAGCCACTTGCGCTGGTCAGTATCCGGCGTCAGGTCGGTGTCGCTATCGACATTGATCAGATAAACCCGCTTGCCGAGGGCGACAGAATACCAACGCATTCCGCGAAGTTCTGGAAACGCGGTCCACCAATTTTCGAGATCCTGAGCCTTGTTCAGGCCGGAAAATTCGTGATTTCCGAGAGCTGGATAAATTCGCAGCTTGTCATCGCGCCAAGCCTTCGTTTCGAGTGCAAACTCCGTGTAATCGGCCACGCGATAGCCGGCCATCGGTACGTCGCCGGACATCTGGACCGCGTCGGGATGCTCGGTTGCGATCTTCGCTACGAGAAGTTTGCGAGCCGCCGGATTGGCGTCAACCACGTTGTTCGGATCAGTGAAACGCATGTCGCCATACTCAATCAACGTCGGTTTGGCGGAAAGGTCCTGGTCGGCAACGGTAAACGTGGGGCCGGATTTGGTGCTGACGGACGGGGCAGGCTGCGCGGCTGCGACTGCGGAGACGCACACCGACATCGCTGCAGCGAAGATGTAGTTTTTGGTCATCCCGCAACTATAACGGCTGGCCAGGATTGCCAGTTTAAATTGTCCGATAATCCATATACCGCTGCGGACCGATCACCGTGAGCACAGGCTAAATCTCCATCATCCAATCCGTGATTCCGCTGCCTTCGCAGCTTCATAGATCTGGTCAAACGATTCCACGGCATAGAGCACTGGCTGCATCTCGCTGGTTTGCATCTCTTGATTTATCACTGCATCCAGATCGAAATCTTTGATCTCGCATCCGCCAGCCAACAGGCGGGAGCACTCCCCGTGGGAGCTGATCAGGCCGCTGCCATAGACCTTGATCTTACCGTGCTGACGAATGACGCCAAATTCAACCGTGAACCAGAATAGCCGGCCCAGACGTTCCAGAGCATCGGGTCGGTCGATCACCGAGGCGCAGACTTTACCGTAGTGTTCCAAAAAGTCGGCAAAGACAGGGTGCGCATGCATTGGGACGTGGCCGAAGACGTCGTGGAAGATGTCCGGCTCGGGCGTGTAGTCCATCGAATCGCGCGAACGCAGCCAGGTGGTGGTCGGAAACATCCGATTCGAGAGCATCTCGAAGAACGCATCGGCCGGAAGAAATCCACTCACGGGAGTGGACGACCAGCCGGTCCGGGGCCTGAGTCGGCTGGTTACCGCAGCCAGATCTGGAAGCAGGTTCGGGCGCAAACCAATCAGTTCGAACCCTGCCAGATACTCGTCACAGGCATGTTCCGCAAGTTGCGGCATCCGACGTCCGACAAGCTCTTCCCAAACGGCATGTTGCTCCGGTGTGTAGGCGTCCCAATCCTGCTCGATCACATAGGATGCGGCGATCTTTAGACGTTCACGACCCACGTCACTCGTTACTTGTAGCTGCTCTAACATTCCGGTTTCCATACCCTTGTGCTCCCTTTGCTACGCTAGCCTGAGTCTACATCTGAGGTAGCTGCGTCTATAAGATGTACCGTTGGTAACGGTTTGCCTGCTTATGCGTCTTAGCCTTTGAATTAAGATTAGGAAACTTCGAATCTATCTTTGACGTTGCAACATCTATATCTTGAATTTGAGTTCTACCATCCTGTAAATAGTAAGAGGTGAGATTTTGAATTTTGTGAAGTCGTTCCGTTCCACCGCCCTCCTCCTCGCGGCAACCGCATTTGCCGCGGCAGCCTCGGCTCAAACCTCCACCTGGAAGATCGATCCGGTCCACTCTGGCATTGAGTTCAAGGTTCGCCACCTCGGCGTGTCGAAGGTGCACGGAACCTTCACCCACCCGAGTGGCCTCGTCGTACTGAACGAAAAAGACATTACGAAGTCGTCGGTCGAAGCGACCATCGATGCAACCACCGTTACGACCAACGAGGCGGCTCGCGATAAGCACCTCAAGTCGCCGGCGTTCTTCGATATCGAAAAGAACCCCACCATGGCGTTCAAGTCGACATCGCTGTACAAGGATGGCAGCAAGCTGATGATGAAGGGCGACCTGACCCTAGCTGGCGTCACCAAGCCTGTGACCCTGACGCTGGATGGCCCCTCTGCTCCTCAGACTGACGCCAAGGGTATGACGCGCAGCGGTTTCTCGGCTAGCGGCACACTCAGCCGTAAGGATTTCGGCTTTGGTGCCAATGCTGGTCCGGCAAACGCCGCGATTGGCGACGAAGTAACCATCTCGATCGACGTCGAAATGGACAAACAGCCGTAAGCAGCTTGTAGCAATGAAACGGCCTTGAGCGGATGCTCGAGGCCGTTTCCGTTTAGCACCGGAAGAGAGCTAACCCTTTGCGCGGACTAGAAGAGCTGGATCGGCGGCAGTAGCCTGCCCCTCAGTCTCCTGATCGTACTTCTTCAGTAGCTGATGATGGAGGCAGTAGAGCGCCAGTTCCAGACGGTCCGAGACGCCCAGCTTGTCGTATACCTTGCGCAGGTAATTCTTGATCACCTGCTCGGTTGTTCCGATCTGGTAGGCAATCTCCTTGTTGCGCATACCGCGGGTAATGCAGCTGATGATAGCCAGTTCCTTTTTGGAGAGCTTCGGCTGGGTGCGGGGATTTGTGAGCGTCGTGGCCTGCGAACGGTAGGCCTCGATCACCCAGCTAATGGACTGGTTGTCGATCCACGTTTCACCGTCGGCGATTTTGCGGACGCACTTGATAAGCAGATCGGGTGCGATAGACCGTGGCACTACGCCACGCACACCGCGCCGATAGAGTTCCACGGTGTTCGACTCGTCGCTCTCACTCACCTGCACAATGATCTTCGCTTCTGGCGCGCGTCGCACCAGTTCAGGGATCGCATCGACTGTGCCCGAGATCAGGGCACCTTCGATGAAGACCACATCTGTGGGGAAGCGATGGAGCGCGGCGTACAGATTTGCAAGCGTCTCAGCCTGGGCAACGACACGAATGTCGTCTTCCAGCGCAAAGACCTTCCGCATACCGACGCGGTAAATGGCCTGAGAATCCGCAAGAATGATGCGGATTCCCGGAGCCTCTTCGTGCGACTCCTCTTCGATCTCAACGGGTTCGTTCGAACTGATATCAACAACGGTCATGCGTCAAATCCTCAAGAAATATTCGTCGATAATCGCAGCAGCCTGACCTGTTCCGTCGAGGTGCTGATGCCGCACGACTCTCCCAATGCACTGAATCAGGAGATCTTCGCCACTTCCCATTACTGCAGCGGGCATCTTGATGGTGAACTCAATGTGGCTATCGACAGGTGGCAAATCCTCCGCAGAAAATAGGATGCCATTTGCCGATATATTCTCGGTCACGGCATCGATGTTGCCATCGGGAGTCGTGATTTGCAGGGCCAGCTTCATCGGGAAGCGGACTGCGGTTCGAACCTGATCTGTTGCCACGGCAGTGCTCCTGGAGCTCATAAACTTCCCTCGTTCAACTGGGCTACGCCGATTGTGTATTTCCCGTATCCGAGAAAGTGTACCGCAGCCAAGGCTAACTACAGTAACCCTATTGTGGTACATCGGTGCGACCTTCAGTTCACATTAGGAGTCCTATTGTGGAAATAGAGCCGCAGAACCGCCCACCCACTCCTGATTGCGGTTGTGATCGACCCCCATCATAAGGCCACGACCCAGCCGGACCAGACTGGTTACCGGAGTCATCTCTGTTGCCGTCTCCGGCCAAACGTAGAGAATCCGAACTTCTGCCTGCGTTGGACCATGGGGAGTGTCGATCATCGGCTCGAACGTCATGCGCTCCTGCAGCAGGTAGTCATGGCGCTCCTGCCGCGGGATGGCGTTGAGGTCGGCGTCCGTCGGGGAGAACTGGATTCCCTTCCCGGCAAAGGAATAGAGCGGCTTGAGCAGCAGACGGTCACGTTTCTCAGGGATCGTCTCGCGTTTCCCTTCGAACCACTCGTCGAGGAACACACAGGCTGGGACGGTGGGGTGGTCGAGGTATGGGAGCGAGAACTTGCTAATGCGGAAGTACCAGTTCGGCTGGCCTGCCCATTCAACCTGCAGGTCGTCTCGATAGTCGAAGGCCGGCTTGATCTTCTTGCGGTCGATCTCGTCGACGATGGCACGGTTGTAGATGCGCTCAATCGGCACCCACTTGCCGCGGCGCTCGTAGAAGAGGCGGCTGCCTTCCTTCTTCAACTTGGCGATGTCGACCGTCGTGATGCCGAGGCGATCTTCGTAGATATGGAAGTCGGGCAGAGTTTTCTGGGTTTCGGGCTCGACTTCCGTCAGAACGACGTTTTCCGGGTCGTGATCGCCGACAATTGTCTGGCCGAGGAGCTTCCAGTAGCCCTCGCCATCCAATCCGCCAAACCGCCAGTCGAGTTCGCGGTCCAGACCGTAGGTGCGGATGTACTCTTCGCAAACCACATCCTGATAGCCGAAGATCGATGGGAAAGCCTGTAGTTCTACTAACTTCGGGTGGAGTTCGCCATCTTCGCCGCGCACAAAGCCGAAATCGGCAGTCATGAAGTTTGGCTTGGGATTGTCGTTTGGAACGCGATATCGGTCGGGAATCGCGGCTTCCGACGCCTGCATATAGTCGGGGCTATCGATGAGCTGATGGGTCAGGACGCGGCCGGCCTCGGCCATCTCCGCCAGAACTTCGCGAGAGAAGAAGCACGGTGTTTCGCTGACACGAAACTCGATCTTGGTGCGGGTGCGGTCGTCCAGACGGGCGAGGAGCGCAGCGTAACGCTCCGGCGTGAACTGCCGCTGGTTGAACTCTTTGCGAAACCGTTGCAGCATGCTTGGATCACCCGGAAAGCTGGATTCACGATGGCGAATGGAGTGTGCAAAGGCAAATACTAAAATTCTTCGCTTTGCTCAGAATGACCTCGGGGTCAGTGGGCAGCTAGCCGTCTATCAGGAAGTCACCATCCCGCATAATCTGCTCTTCTTCGCCAGCAGCGGTGCCTAGCCAGATATTGAACTTCAACCCGACGACGTCGATGTGAGTTGAAGACTTCCACTTGGCTCCGGTGTGCGCGCCGTAGGGGTCGCCGAACGCGATGTGGACGCCGGGGAACTTCTCGTCCTGCAGGATATTTCCGATGACGTGGTCGACGCCGATATTGGTGCCGATGGCGAACTCACCCACGCGGTCCGAGTTTTCGTCAGTATGGGTGTAGTTCCAAAAATCCTGCTCCAGCTTTTTGTTCTCGGAGCTGACTTTGACGATGCGGTTCCCCTCAATCGAAATAGTGAGTGGATTCTTGTCGAGGAGGCCGTACTCCTTGCAGAGGAAGTCGCCGACTACGCCATCAACCACGAAAACTCCGTTGACCTCGCCGGGAGCGGTAAAGCATTCGCCACCGGGGAGGTTGCCCCACTTCTCCTGGCTGATAATGCCGGAGGTCTTGAACCAGCGGTACTCCGGGTTCATCTGCGCGTAGATGTCGGTGCCGGCAGGTGTGGTCGCTCGGACATATGTCGCCTGTCTCACCTTGTCGAGGACCGCTTGACTAAGCCGGTCGACGGCGTTGAAGTCGGCGCGCATACCCTGCGTCATAATCTCGGGGGTGATGTTGACCATGTGTGCGTGACGCATACGCCGGCGGTTCACGACGTCGGTCATTTGCATACGGCTAAGCAGCTCATTCTTCTGTACTTCGACTGCGAAGATGCTGACCTGCGAGGATTCCATGTCCGTAAGTACCGCCTGGGGCATGCCGACCAACGGACGCGAAGCCAGTTCTTCGAGGACGAACGCGTTCCAGGTGCAGCCGATGGCTT
This sequence comes from Rhodanobacteraceae bacterium, assembly GCA_043783075.1. GTDB lineage: Bacteria > Acidobacteriota > Terriglobia > Terriglobales > Acidobacteriaceae > Edaphobacter. The sequence goes on along the minus strand of JAYVZU010000371.1, from coordinate 5,266 downwards.
CGAGTTCCAGAGCCATCGATGCAGCAATCGCGATACAACTGCGGTCGGTGATGAGGGTGACTTTCTCGGCAGGCTGGATCTTCAGGCAGGTCGTGACGGCGTTGCGTGCTCCCTCCGCGAAGTCGGGCGGGAACGGGACGGCGAGCAGGTCGGTGAAGCCAGAGGCCTGCTCAGTGGACGGGGCGGATGGCTGCTCCGTGACGGCGGGTTGCGCAATTGCATTCATCGACATGTAACAAGAATAAACTCTTCCCCACGAAAAATCTGCCTATTTCCTTCGGCAGTTACCGTCGTACTGTACAGGGGTCACAGGCCCGCTTTGGTCTCCGAAGCCATGTAGTCGACGACCGCTTTCAAGCTTCCCGTCTCGCGGAAGACCTTTAGTTGCCTGTCCGCGCCCGATCCGCGCTCCAGCATGGTGTGGATGTACTCGATCTCCTTGCGGCAGCCGAGTTCGTCGACCACGTCGTCAATAAAGTCCAGGTATTCCACAATCAGGTCACGGACGGGAACCTCTATCTGCTTGCCGAAGTCGATCATCTTGCCATCGAGGCCGTAGCGGACGGCGCGGAATTTGTTCTCCATCAGCAACGGCCGGGCGTACTGGCGGTAGTCGATGTTGCGGGAGTGCAGGTGCCACAACTTGCAGGCCGTCGCCTGGATCAACGCGGCAATCGCGATTGACTCCTGCGCACAGAGCGGAATATCGCAGGCACGGACCTCGACGGTCGAAAAGAATGGATGCGGCCGAATGTCCCACCAGATCTTCTTCGCGTTGTCGATGCAGTTGGTCTTGATCAACAGATTAACGTAACTCTCGAACTCCGAGTAGCTGGCGAAGTAGTCGGGAAGATTCGTCCGGGGAAAGTTCTCAAACACCTTGGCGCGATAGCTCTTGTAACCGGTCTCCATGCCCAGCCAGAAGGGCGAGTTGGTCGAGAGCGCGAGGATGTGCGGCAGGAAGTAGCGCAGCGAATTCATGATTCGAATCGCCGACTCTTTATCCTCGACGCCGACATGAACATGCAAGCCGAAGATTAAGTTTGACCGCGCAACTAGTTGAAGGTCTTCGACTACTTTGTCGTAGCGCGGGTCGGGGTAGATCTCCTGGGCACGCCAGTCAGCAAAAGGGTGGGTCGCACCCGCGACGAGGACGAGGCCGCTCTCGTCGGCCAGTCGAATCATGTTGCGGCGGAGGTCGAAGAGATCCTCCTGCGCCTCCTGGATGTTGGCGCAGATACGGGTGCCGACTTCGATGACCGATTGGTGCATCTCGGCCTTCACGCGCTCTTCCAGCCGAAGCTTCCCCTTTTCCAGCATCTCGGTCGCAATGTGCGAGCGGAGATCGCGGGTCTCGGGGTCGATCGTCTGGTACTCCTCTTCAATGCCTAACGAGAAAGATGGTCGCATAACTCTCCGAACTTACTTCGCTGCCTTTTTCACTGCAACCTTCTTGGCCGGGGCCTTCTTCGCTGCTTCCCCATTCAACATCCCAGCCCAGCGCAACTCGCTTTGCATCGGCTTCTGCGCCTTCTTCACGGCGAGCTTTGCGACCTTATCGACGATCCACTCGAAGTTAGCTGCGCCGACTGAATGAAGGTCCGCATCCGGGGCTGGATTCATGAAGTCAATCGCGTAGGGGATACCGTCTTCCACCGCGAATTCGACCGTGTTGAGGTCGTATCCGAGCGCGCGGCATAGGGTTAGAGCGTCTGCCTTTACGCGGGCGAGGAGCTTGGCGGGATACTTCGGCGGATCCATGACATAACGCTCGGCGTGTGGACGAGTTGGATCGTACGGCATGATGTGGACGTCGGTCTGGCCGACGACGTAGCAGCGGAAGTAGTCCTTGAACTTGACCGCCGCCTGCAGCGTCATGCAGAGGTCGCGGGTCTGGTCGTAGGCGCGGAAGAAGTCTTCCGGATTGTGGACGTGGAAGACGTCGCGCCAGCCGCCGCCATCGTGCGGCTTCAGGAAGGCCGGGAACTTGACGTAGTCGAAGATTGCATTCCAATCGAGCGGGTATTCGAGGTTGCGGAGCGACTTCTCGCTGATCTGGGGCGGAAACTTCTTGTGCGGAATGAGGGCTGTCCGAGGGACCGCGACGCCGAGCTTTGAAGCCAGCGCGTAGTTGAAAAACTTGTCGTCAGCCGACCACCAGAATGGGTTGTTGATGATCTGCGTGCCGGTCAGCGAGGCGTTCTTCAGGTAAGCCCGGTAGAACGGCATGTCGTGCGAGATGCGGTCGACGATCACGTCATAGCCGCATGGCTTCGCCATCTCGACGCCGCCAACGCGGACAAACTCCGCTTGAATTCCGTCGATCTCCATCGAATTGATGCGCTCCACCAGCGCACTGGGGAAGGTGTTCTCCATTCCGAACAACACACCGATCTTCTTCATCAACCGTTCCTCCAAGTTACAAGTACGTCCGAATCATCTTCTGCCACCACGGCCAGTCGTGCCCGGTTTCGTCGCGCCAAACATCGAATCGTACCGGAATTCCTTTGGACCGCATAATTGCCGCAAGCCGTTCATTCTGGTTCCAGCATTGGTCATGCTCGCCGGTCGCGAGCACGTAATGGTTGCGGCGGTAGCGATCCAGAAACCACGAATCCGTCATGTTTGCCAGATATTGCGTCGGCAGATTGAAGTAGCAATCCTGATCGTGATAACCACCGAGAAAGCCGGAAATATCGAATGCGCCGCCCATAGAAAGGAAGCCTGTGAAAACATCCGGGTGACGCAGCGAGATGTTGGCCGCGTGATACCCGCCGAAGCTGCACCCGATGGCACCAAGCAACGGGTTTCCGTTTTGCTTGCGGATTAGGGGCAACACTTCGTGCATGACATAGTCCTCGTACTGCATGTGGCGCGCGATCCGCCAGCGCGGAGACACACTCCGGTTGTACCAGCTCTCAGCGTCTACGGAATCAACGCAGAAGAGCTGCAAACGTCCGGCCTCGATATCGTGCTGAACAGCGCCGACCAAGCCGCGATCCTCAAACTCGAAGAACCGCCCACACGAGGTCGGAAAGACTACGGCCGGCAGCCCACTATGCCCAAAGGAGAGCAGTTCCATGTCGCGTCCGAGCCGCGGGGAGAACCACTTGTGATATTCACGCTTCATGCCCACACCCTCTCGCCGTCCCGCGCTCTGCTAGTCTGATGCAATCGTAGCGCAATCACTGCCCGGCCTTGCAATGGCCTGATTTTTGCCACATAACTCATATTCTTTTTGCTTACTGAACTGGTTTCGAGTTGTTTTTTTGATTTCTATCCAACCTTATATTGCTTACCGTGCCCACCTTCACTCCATTGCCGCCATCGCACCACCCGATCGAACGCCTGCATAACTACTCGTTTCATTCAGAGATTCTGCCGGACGACCGTATTATCTCTGTCTACCTGCCGCAGCAGTACGACTCCGAGCCTGAACGACGTTTTCCGGTCTTCTACCTCCATGATGGGCAGAATCTTATTGACCCGCAAACTTCGTTCGTCGCCGGCCATACCTGGCGTGCAGGCAGTACAGCCGATCAAATGAATTGGGACGGCAAAGCAGAACCAATGATCATGGTTGGGATCGCCAATACGGGTCTCCGCCGGATGGCAGAGTACACTCCGACGCGCGACTACAGGCTTGGTGGCGGCGCGGGCCACGCCTACGGACGTCTACTCACTGAAGAGCTTAAGCCATTTATTGACAGCCACTTCCGAACCATTCCGGATGCCGCAAATACCGGACTGGGTGGTTCTTCCCTCGGAGGGCTCATCACTTTATATGTTGGGCTGGAGTATCCGAATGTCTTCGGCAAGCTTGCCGTGCTGTCCCCTTCGGTGTGGTGGAATCAGCGCAGCATTCTGGGGTTCGTTGCCGAATATGAATCGCTGCCGAGGCCGCGGATTTGGTTGGATATCGGCACGTCAGAAGGTACGCGGCATGTTCGCGATACCGAACTGCTGCATCGTCGGCTGGTTCAACAGGGATGGATCCAGGGTACAGAGCTACAACTATTGAAGGCACCGGGGGGAGTGCACAGCGAGGACGCCTGGGCGGCTCGTTTTGACCTCGTGCTGGAATTCTTGTTCCCTACGGCGTAAGGATTGCGATTTTTAGCGATCTCGGCGATACTTATAAGGTTGGGCTAGATGTGACACCTGCACCGCAGCCGGAGTGTTTACGCTCCTTATCGCCGCCGGCCAGCTGGATTGCTTATCCCAAATCATTTTTAACTTCTGAGAGGTTTTCCTGTGTTGATGATCCGTCTGGCGCGCGTAGGCGCACGCAAGCAGCCCCACTACCGCGTCGTTGTTATCGAAAAGGACCGCGCCCGCAATGGCCGATCGATCGAAGTTGTCGGTACCTACAATCCCCGCACGAACCCGGCGACTGTCAATTTGAAGCGCGACCGTATCGACTATTGGACCGGCAACGGAGCCCAGTTGTCTGAGCGCGTTGGCAAGTTGTTGGCCGCTGCTCCGGCTGTTTTGGCCGAGGTTGCAGCGTAAGGTAACCGTTTTATTTACTAATTGGTTAATACAGGTGGTGCCCAAAGATGTGCATTTGTGCACCATTTGATGCAACAGATTCAACAAGTTGCTCTCGTAAACTCATCGCAGGGCCAAGTACCCACCAGTACTTGGCCTCGCGATGGCTCCGCCGGATACCCTTTAGAATTCGGTTGGGCTCATGGCTCGCTGCACCTTTCTACCTGCTGACTTTTGAGACATCCTCGCGATAGACGAGGCGTCCATAAGGAAGTCGATCGGTGTCAGTCGAATACTCCCATGAGGTGTGTTATGACGGATGTTGCAACGAGGGGTATTTCCAGGGAAGCCCTCACCCAGTCCATGATTGATCTTGTCGGCGGAATGGCCAAAGCATTGGTCGACCTGCCGGATGAGGTCTCTGTCCAAGCCGCCCCCGATAACGACGGCACCGTACTCTTGTTGCGCGTAGCACCGGCCGATCTCGGCAAGGTGATCGGCAAGCAGGGACGTACAGCGCGCTCCATACGCACCATCCTCGGTGCGGCGAGCATGAAAGCCCAACATAGATTCTCTCTCGACATTCAGCGAGTCGAGGAGCCTCCGGCATAGCGCCTCTTCCCCGTGGAGCGTCCGCATTGCGTATGCTGGTGTAATGACGACCCCGAACGACACTTCGGCAGGTTGGGTCTCGCTCGCACACCTGCTTCGTCCGCAGGGACGAAAAGGCGAGATCCTGGCCGAACTGTTCACCGACTTTCCCGAACGCTTCGAC
>JAYVZU010000370.1:0-4438 GCA_043783075.1 Rhodanobacteraceae bacterium | reverse complement strand
TGTTCCACAACACTGACCGCCAACTGCTCTCGACTATGAATCGTAAGTCGGGCATCCTGGTGATAGTCCATCCGATCCCTCCGATAAAACTTATTCGTCACAGAACCAGCTTCTCGCAGTTAGATCGAATGGACAACCTATTGAAACTTCACAACTAGTCAGCACTGACAAATTGGACCGCGCAGATAATGACCGCTTACCGTCGAATGTCCCGACAGCTAAATCTTTGGTTCGATCAAAGTCGATGGGGCGAAAATTTCATCCAGTCGCAGCCTGCGGTTCACCGTGCCGTGGCGATAAGCGTAGTCGATCATCATGGACAGCGCCTTGCGGTTGGGCTCGACGCCATAGGGCCAGAAATCGGGACCCATCAAGGCGCGCGTCTCGTCGAGTTCGGCGGCGAACCAGGGCAGCGTGACGCGCAGAGCGGAGACGTCCGAAAAGGCCTCGACCGCAAGTTTCTTCGCAGTGACGAAAGCGTCCGCCACCGCGTTCGCCAGCCAGGGATGGCGTTCGACGAGTTCGCGTCGGATGGCGAGCACATGCATGATGGGGACGATGCCGGTCTTACGGAAATACGCCTTCTCGTCGGTGCGATAATTCGGAAACAGCCGTGCGACGCGCGGATCGCCCTCTAGAAACGCCTTCGGTGTGCGCGGCGTCATCAACGCATCGATGGTGCCCGTGCACAGCATCTCGTTCAACGTGTCGTCGGGGCCGATGTCGCTGATTTTTATCTCCGGCGGCAGGTCGAGCGTAAGCTTCTCGACACGTCCGGTCTGGTGCAGGCCGCCGCGGAACCAGCGCATCGCGGAGGGCGGCACCCCGTATTCGTCATCAAGGAGGCCGCGGCACCACAGTGCGGCCGTCAGCTGATATTCCGGCACGCCCATGGCCTTGCCCGCGAGATCCTCGGGCAGCACTATTCCCGCCGCGGTGTTGATGTAGATGGCGGAGTGCCGGAACAGCCGCGAGGTAAACACCGGCACCGCGACATATGCGTTCTTCCCGCGCGATACCGAGATCATGTAGGAGCTCATCGATAGCTCGCACACATCGTATTCGGCACTGTGGAAGCCGCGCAGAAAAATCTGCTCTTGGTGCGCCACGAGGAAGGTATGGTCGCAGCCTTCGATCGTGACGCGACCGTCGCGCAGCGCCTGGACGCGGTCATAGGCTCCGGTCGCGATCGACAGTGAGAGGCGGGGGGAAGCGTTCATGCGGAACTCCTTGGGCTATCGCTAGATTTTGGTGACGAACAGGGCGGTCAGGCGGCGGCGGTTAAGGGCTGAAGATCAGCCGGTTTGGCGATGACCTCGATCCCCTAACCGAATGTTATACCGAGAACGAGTTTTGGCAATTGGTTGTGACCATTGAGACGACGCCAGCTTTTCTGGACACATTCAAGCAATTTGAAGACCATCGCGAGCGGCGTCCTGTTGGACAGGCATCCCTTCGATCAGATCGTGCGGGGCGTTCCAACCGTGATAAAAAGTGTTTTTGTGTAATGAAGTTTATGGCCGGAGCACCCGCAGTGACGCCGTTAAAATCGCTAGGATAACGCGGAGCTTCCATGAGCGCTTCCCGACCACCGCCCGAGCAGCCATCGAAATAGGAATACTTCGGTTTTTGGCCATAATAGTTTTCAATGATGGCTTTCGCGGCCAAGGCTGTGACATGAACTCCTCGATAGGCAAAGTCGATGCGACGCTGTGGATCGATTGCGCCTCAGACCCCATCGCAAGTGCTATTGCGTCCCATGTTCGTGGAGGCCAAGGCCAGTTCGCCGCGCTCGGCAGGGGTACAGCCCCCATCGTTACCGACATAGATATTCGTATTCCCGCAAAGGCCGCCCCAACCCGTTTGGAGGAAACGCTGCGTCCAACCGAAGACGAGTAAGCATACTTCGAATTGGACTTGTGGCGAAACATAGCCCGCCACTTTACAGCAAGGCGTCGGCTTTCCATCTTCGATCACGGTCGCCGAAGTGATGCGCAATGGCGCTTCCGCCACATTCGCGAAATCGACTCCTTGTATCTATTGAGTGGTGGCGGTTTTTGTTTGAGACTGTTGCTGTGGGGGACGGCTGGTAACTGGCGGCAATCCAAAACCGGAGCAACTGCCCGGAGATCGGCGGGCGTGGGGCGGCTGGCCGGACCCGGGGTGGACTGTCCGACTAAGGTCGCGAGCGTCGCCAGGAACAGGGTTGCTGCCAACGAGGTGGCCATCGAAAATGAATGAAAAAGACCGCAAAGAATCCTATTGATCCGGTCATGAAGTATTGCTACGCGACATAGTTGACGTCTTTGTGCTGGAGGTATCTCTGGATTCTTGCTGGTTGCTTCTGGATCCTTCTCAGGCTTCCGACGGCGGTTCGGGTGAGTGCTTTTGCTGATCTTGCGGCTGCGGCTGTGGTGACGCGGTGCTTGAGATCGGTGTTGAGCAATTCATCGGGGTTCAGCTCCGGCGAGTAACTGGGCAGATAAAAGACCTCGATCTTCTCCGCATTGTCGGCGAGCCATCGCTTGGCCAGCTTCGAGTGATGCACTCGCAGGTTGTCGAGGATGAGGAATATCTTGTGGTCGCACTGGCGAATGAGCCTGGTAAGGAAGCCGATCAGGATCTTTTCGTTGAGTGCGCCGAAGAACACTTTCCAGCGCATCTCGCCCTTGTTGGTGACGGTCGAAATAACGCTCAGGCCTTCGCGGCGGTTGTTGATGCGGAGCACCGGCGTCTGGCCCTTGGGTGCGTAGCCGCGTCCGCGCACGTCGTCGGACCGGAACCCTGTCTCGTCGCCCCAGTTGATCTCCGCGCCCTATGTTTTCGCGCGTTTTGCGATAGCCAAATAGGTCACCTTATGCCGCTGGTCGACCGCCGCCGGCGACTGCTCATAGGCCTTCTTCAAGGGCTTCTGCGGCGTATATCCCCAGCGCCTGAGATACTTGCTCACGGTGCGCACCTGCATGCGAACACCGGTGCGAACCTCGATCAACTTGCTCACCGCCTGGCGCGTCCAGAGAGCGTGGTTCATCTTCAACTGGTTGGGCGTGCGATCCTGAATCAGCCACTGCACCGCTTGCTCCTCTTCAGCCGAGAGCAGACGCCCCGAGCCTGTCGTACGGTAGCCGCGCTTGACCTTCAACGTAGCCCAGCCGCCCTCTTCATAAGCCCGATGCGAACGCATCACCTTATTGGTCGACAACTCCCACTGACTCGCTGTCTCGCGTATCGAGACGCCAGCCAAACGAAGCTTCACAGCACGACGACGCTCGTTCAAAGCAGCTTCAGGCAACCTGCGCGAATCCATCTTCTCCATAAAGATATAGACGCAAATCCCACAAAAAATCTCAGAACTTCAGGGCTGGATCAGTAAGTCGATCCGGGATACCCTGGCTCGGACCCTGTAGAGGTGGCCAAACAGCATTGAACCAAGCTCGAATTCGTCAATCATCGGATGGAAAAACGAGGCGTTGTGCTACTGCCACCCTGCTGGGTCGTTGAGAAAGTTTAGCTTCGACCGCGCACCTCTGCAATCTCTTTCGCTATTGCGGACGGCTCGATATCAGCCTAATACGCTTCCACTCCATGGTCGTCGCCTGCATCATGGTCAAACACTTATGCATACTCTCGCCTGGGTGATGTAACAAGCTAGCTGCGAAGCGGTGTAAACTGCCGGTGCACGCGAGATTTCTCTGAATACACGTGATGAGGCGAGTCCGACGTATTAGTCCTGCCTGAGTATGACAACAAACCGCTAAATAAAGATCAAAAGCATCGCTACGGAAAAAACTTCTCGAGAAAAGCTGATCCAGAGCGCCGAATGCCTGTTTGCAGCAAGAGGCTTCAACGGGGTTTCCGTGCGTGAAATTGCCTATGACGCTAAAGTCAATTCAGCCCTTGTTGGCTATTACTTTCGGAACAAGGAAGGCCTGCTCGCCGAGGTTTATACGCGTCACTGTGAACCCTTGAAGCGCGATCGTGTTCGTCTCCTGGCCGGATACACTGCGAATGAAAATTTGGCGAACCTGGAGCGGGTTCTTGAGGCTTTCATACGGCCATCTCTTCAGGCTGGTCAAGGCTCGGAACAAGGTAGGCTTGCCGCGCTCCAAGTAGAAGTGCAACATTTTCTGGAGAAGATGTTGCATGGGAAGAACGTATCAACAAGTGAGTCTTGAGGATCGTATCGAGTTCCAGGTGCAGAGGGAGGGAGGCTTGAGTACGCGCGCGATCGCGCGCGTACTCAAGCGGGCGGCTTCCACGGTAAGCCGCGAACTGGAGCGCAACTGCCGGCAGCGCAGGCGTTCCGGTTACAGCGCATCGGAGGCCCAGCAGAGGGCACAGCGTTTGGCCGTCACGCCGCGTGTGGAGCGCAAGCTGGTGGTGGGTACCCCGGCCTGGTCTGCTGTCCTGGAGCAGTTCGCCGCAGGCTTGTCGCCCG
>JAYVZU010000369.1:0-13272 GCA_043783075.1 Rhodanobacteraceae bacterium | reverse complement strand
CGAGATATTCCTTGCCATTTCCGTCGATGATCGTGCAATCCTTGGCATCGACAATATGGATGGGGTTCCAGTTCTTCTGGTAGCGCCACGTCCCGTAGTTAGTGGTGCGGACAATGTCGACAACTTCCCGCGTAGTGAGTTCGCTCATGTGATTTCGCCTTCGGTGAATTTCAGGTGCGAGATTAGTCTAGCTTCTTGCCTGTGTAGATCGTTCCGAGCCAAGCCGCGATTGCCCACATCCCTGGAAGCGCAGTCAGAAACAACGAAAACGCCAGTACAGCTTTAAACAAGCCAACCCTCGGGCGGCGGATAAATAGAACAATGTCGCAGAAAGGGCCGAGTTGGAAACAGAGGTTCGCCATGATTGCGTAAGGCGGCGGCCCGAAGATCATTGCGATCGGCTCTTCGAAATCTACGCCAGTCTTGACAGCGGCGGACCCGGCGATAAGGACGGACAGCCACGTAAATATCCCAATGCAAAGAAGGGCCAGATTGTAAAACAGCGCCCGCCGTTCCCACCAAATGATGACTTCGAGACGCGTAGCCGTGACTGAAGAATCAAATACCTGGGCGACTTTTAACATGTCGCATTCCTGACCGCAGCACCGCGCATCAACACGATATAAACTCCGGCCGACAAAAAGAACCCGACAAACCATGCGTAGTCATAAAGAAAATGCACTGCCGGCACAAACACGCCGATCAGCGCACAAAAGACCCCAACCACCAAAGCCACAATTGCCTTAGGATTAAAGCCCTCGCTATACGTATACAAACCATTCCGTTTATAAAGTTCAGCCACTTCCAAATGCCTGTGCCGCAGGAGAAAATAATCCGCCACCATAATTCCAGCCACTGGTCCCAACAGCCCGGAGTACCCAACCAGCCAGCCAAAAATATAGTTCCCGAATGAGGCCATCAGCTTCCACGGCATCATCGCGAGCCCGAGGAAACCCGTAATCAAACCGCCTGTTCGAAAACTGATGTACTTCGGCGCAAGATTGGAAAAATCATTCGATGGACTTACTACATTCGCGCCAATGTTTACATTCAGCGTAGCCGTCAAAATACTGACTAATGCAATAAACGCGATCCACGGCTGGTGAAATCTCCCCAGCAGAGTAATCGGACTCCAGATCGCCTGACCAAACACCACCGTACTTGCCGAGGTACACGCAATCCCGATAAAGCTGTACAGCGTCATCGCCACCGGCAGTCCAAACGCCTGCCCAAAGATCTGCGAGTCCTGCGACTTCGCGTACCGCGTAAAGTCTGGAATATTCAACGACAGCGTAGCCCAGTACCCGACCATCGCGGTCAGCATCGGAAAGAAGAAGTGCAGAAATGCACCGGTCGTCGCGAACTTCGAAGGTGCAGAAAGCATTGGCCCAAATCCACCGGCCTTGTGCGTCATATACGCCATCAACGCCAGCGACATCACCAGCAGAAATGGTGCCGAGAAGCTCTGTAGAAACCGTATCGACTCCACCCCCCGCCATACGACATACATATTTAGAAGCCAGAATCCCAGGAAGCAAATCCAAATCACGGCCGGCATAGCAACTGTGGCGGGCCACAGCACATTCACCATCGCGGAGATAGACTGCCCGCCAATCCACGACTGAATCCCAAACCAACCGCAAGCTACAATCGCCCGCAGTAGAGCAGGAATATTCGCGCCTTTGGTCCCAAAACTAGCCCGCACAAACACAGGGAAAGGTATTCCATACTTCGCCCCCGCATGGGCGTTCAGCAGCATAGGAATTAGAACAATCAAATTTCCTAATAAAATCGTTCCCACTGCCTGATACCAGTTCATTCCGCCCGCGATGAGCGACGAAGCCAGCATATACGTCGTCACCTCCATCGACATGGAGAACCACAGCGCAATATAGTTGTAAGTGCCCCACGTTCGTTGGGCAGGCGTGGTCGGCGCGAGGTCCTCGTTGTAAAGTCTCGTGTCGTGCGGTACTTGAATGTTAATCAAATCAGCTCTCCCGCATTTGCTCTGCGCTGAATAAACTTCCCACGCCCCGGCTGGCCAATAAACTTGCCGCCCTCGACTATTAACTCGCCACGCGAATAAACCTTAGCGACATTGCCCTTCACCTGCCATCCCTCGAACATGGAATAGTCGGTATTCATCGCCTGCGTCGCGGCCGAAATCGTGTACTCCGCAGTCGGGTCCCACAGCAGAATATCGGCGTCCTTGCCCGCTGCAATTGCGCCTTTAGTATCCATGCCGAACACCCGCGCCGGCTCCGCAGACGTCAGCGCAACGAACCGCTCCGGCGAGATAAGCCCGGCGTTGATCCCGAAGTGCCACATCAACTGCATCCGGTTTTCAATGCCCGGCCCACCATTCGGAATCTTCGTAAAATCATCCTTGCCCAGCGACTTTTGATCTGCAAATCGAAACGGGCAATGGTCGGTCGAGACCACGCACAACGAGCAATCCGCCAACGCGTCCCACAACACCGCCTGATTCTTCTTCTCGCGCAGCGGTGGCGTGAAGACATACTTTGCCGCCTCAAAACTCTCGTCCGGCATCTGCTCTTCCAGCGACAGCACCAGATACTGCGTACACGTCTCGGCCAATGCACGGACGCCACGCTCCTGCGCGTGCTTCAACTCGCGCAGCGAATCCTCGTTCGACAGGTGCACGATGTACACGGTCGCCCCCGCCATATCGGCCAGCGCAATCGCACGATGCGTCGCTTCGGCCTCCGCTTTGGTGGATCTGCTGAGCGCGTGATACACCGGCGCTTTGTGTCCTGCAGCCAGCGTCTGCGCCACGACGACATCGATCGCGCTGCCATTCTCAGCGTGGATCAGGCACAGCGCGTTCAACTTCGCAGCCTGCTGAAAGACGCGGAACATTAGCCCATCATCGATCATCAAGACATTGGGATAGGCCATGAATAACTTGAACGTCGAGACCCCGCGTTCGACCATCGCCTGCATCTCGTTGAGCGTCTCGAAGTGGGGGCCAAGGTCGGTGATGGCCATGTGCAGCGAGAAGTCCACGCAAGCCTTGCCCACGGCCTTCGCATCCCACGTTGCAAGTGCCTCGGCCAGCGTATGACCACGCGACTGGAGGGCGAAGTCGATGACCGCAGTAGTCCCGCCAATCGCCGCCGCCCGCGTCCCCGTCAGATAATCATCCGCCGAAGTAGTCCCGCCAAACGGCATGTCGAGATGTGTGTGGACATCAATCCCACCCGGCATCACCAGCAGACCGGTAGCATCGACGAGCGTGTGTCCAGCCGTGGGAAGATTTGCGGCAACCGCCGCGATCTTCTCGCCCTCAATCAGAACATCGGCCTGCACGGTCGAGTCCGCATTGATAACCGTTCCGTGTTGAATCAGAATTCCCATTTCCCTACTCCCAATTACTCGGATGAGACAGTCTTGAATCCGTCTTACGAAGTTGTCGTGCCATCGAGCGTCGCTGCTCGGACTTGCATGGGGTCCAACTCATCTTGTAACGCGGGAACAGGCTCCGAAACCCCGAAGGTTTCTTCCGAGCCTTCGTCTTTGTGCTTCCACTTCATATCACGCCGAAACTCATACCAGTCGCCACCTTCTGCCGGTTTAGTATGAATATTCTTGGCAACGACTCGGCTTGGAACCGCTAGAAATTTAGGTCGGTCAATGCTCTTGAGCCCCAGAAATACATAGGCGTGGCACTTGGACGTCAACTCCTTGCAATGGGCGCTGAGAACCCAGCGACTTGCGGCCGTACTCTGATTTGTTTTTACTTGAACTGACCACGTGCGTTTACACTCGCGATCCGTCACAAGCAGGTCCGCGCCATAGGCATTCCTAGATGTCACTGAAACGATGAAGCCACGATAAGTCAACTCGGCTGCGGTCAGAAAAACGCCGTGCATTCCATTTTGAATACCCATTTTGTTTACTTTTCGACTTACGCGCCATGTTCCCACTCCAAGTTGTCGCTCAGCATTGGCATCAAGCCAAAATTAATTGAATTCCGATTAGCCACTGGTAACGACCTCGTGGCCGCCGCCCGCCGCAATCTCCGCCGTCCGCTCTTCCCAAGTCTCCGCCTTCAACCCATTCTCAACCCGATCCATCGTGATGCACCCATCTACCGGGCAAACCAGAGAGCATAAATTACACCCGACGCACTCGTCCTGATCCACTCTCGGAATTCGTTCAAGCGGTGTTACAGATGAATTCACGCCCGCGCTGTTGAGATCGAGCTTAGGGATCGGCGTCATCGTAATCTTCTTTGCCGACGCAGCAAAAACCTGCCCCGGCGTCGGCATGCCGTGCGGATTCGGTTCGTGCTGCGCGTAGCGTGGGTCCGCGCTAGTCTGAATTACTTGCAGGCCGCCTTCAGCACGGTCTAGATGGATACACTGGTGCGCGCCATCCCAGCAAGCCGTGTAGCAGAGCTGGCATCCGATACATTTGTCCGCGTGAATCTTCGCGACGATCCGGTAGTTCAGGTTCAGCCGCTTCCACTCCGTCACATTCGGCAGACTCAGCCCGCGGAAGTCCTCGATGGTCTCAAAACCTTTGGAAGCCATCCACTGCAGCAGGCCATCGGCCATGTCTTCGACGATGCGATACCCGTAGTGCATCGCCGCCGTACACACCTGGACGTTGCCACAGCCCAACAGGATAAACTCGGCCGCATCGCGCCAAGTGCCAATCCCACCAATCCCGGAGGTCGGCAGACAGGCCAGCGGATCACCCTGAATCTGCTGCACCATGTTCAACGCAATCGGCTTTACAGCCGGGCCGCAGTAGCCGCCGTGCGAGCTCTTGCCATCGACCATCGGCCTTGGCTCAAACGTGTCGAGATCAATCCCCGTAATCGAGTTGATGGTGTTGATGGCCGACAACGCATCGGCACCTGCACGTTTGGCTGCACGCGCCGGCATCCGGATGTCGGATATGTTCGGGGTCAGCTTTACGATGACCGGCGTGAGAGCACGCTCCTTCACCCACTCCGTAATCTGCTGTGCGTACTCCGGCACCTGGCCCACGGCCGACCCCATACCGCGCTCGCTCATCCCGTGCGGACAACCGAAGTTCAACTCCAGACCGTCCGCCCCAGCGCCTTCCGCCCGCGCGACCATCTCGTGCCACGTGTCGCGCTCGCTCTCGACCATCAGCGAAGCAATCACAACATGCTTGGGATAGCGCCGCTTTACTTCCGCGATTTCTTTCAAATTAGTCTCAATCGGACGATCCGAAATGAGTTCGATATTGTTGAACCCCATCATCTTGCGGCCTTCAAAGTCGATCGACGAATAGCGCGAGCTCACATTTGTAATCGGCTCGCCAATCGTCTTCCACACCGCGCCGCCCCAGCCGGCGTCGAACGCCCGCATAATCTGCTCGCCGCAGTTGGTCGGAGGCGCACTCGCCAGCCAGAACGGATTGATGCACTCTATTCCGGCGAACGTATTCCTAAGCGTTGGCATCGTTGCCCCCTAACCACGCTGCGATTCCAATCCCCGCGCGCTTGCCATCCGCTACCGCATCCACTACTTCGCGGCCACCGTTGGTACAGTCTCCGCCAGCAAAATATTTAGGGTTCGACGTCTGCCCTGTAGCCCGGTCAATCACGATCCGTCCGCGCTCAATCGAGACCCCCGCATCGCCCAGAAAGCCGGTGTGCGTGGCCTGCCCGATTGCGAGGACGACCTGGTCTACCGCCAGCAAAAAATCCAGATCTTCCGGCGCGACTGCATCGCCAATGCGAGATAGCTGCAACCCTTCGACCTTGCCGGTTCCGTGGATCGCCTTCGGCTGCACATGCCACAGAAACCTGACGCCCTCCTGCCGCGCGTGTTCATACTCAAACGCAAACGCCGACATGTGCTCCAGTCCCCGCCGATACACCATGTGGACTTCCTTCGCGCCCAACCGCACCGCCGCGTTGGCCGCATCAATCGCCGTATTGCCCGCCCCAATCACTGCCACGCGACCCGCCGCTACCGTCACCGAACCCGTCTTATATCCGGCAATCAGATCCAGCGCATTCGTCACGCCGGGCAGGTCTTCGCCCTCAACCCCAAGCTTATGAATCGCCCCCAGCCCGGCACCGATGAAGACAGCGTCATGTGCCGCTTCCAACTCCTTCAACTGGGCCGTATCCACCGTCGTCTCGAAGTGAAACTCCACACCCAGCCGCGCGATCATATCGATCTCCCGCAGGCTCTCGGCCAGCGGCAGTTTGTACTCTGCTATCCCGTAAGAATTAAGTCCGCCGGGCAGCGGCCTCGCGTCATAGATCGTGGCCGCAATGCCATGCCGCCGCAACTCTGCTGCGCAAGCCAGCGACGCCGGACCAGCTCCAATCAACGCGGCTGTTTTCCCGGTGTCCGGGGCCGGCGTAAACGGCACCCGATCCCCCGTCGCGTGGAACGCATCCATCGCAAACCGCTGCAGTTTTGCAATCTTGATGGGCTGATTGTTGTAGCGGTGCAGCACGCAAGCGCCCTCGCACAGTACGTCCACCGGGCACGCACGCGAACAGCTGGCGCCCAAAATATTCGCGTCCAGAATTGCCTGCGCCGACCCCGCCAGATTCCCTGTGGCAATCTTCTTGATGAACTTCGGAACATCGATGTGTGTCGGACAAGCCGTCATGCAGGGCGCGTCAAAACAGAACAAGCAGCGGTTCGATTCCACCACTGCGGCCTGGCTGTCGAAGGGCGGATACAGATCCCCAAATTTCGCCGTCGTCTCAACCGGCGTCGGACTCTGCGACAGAAATGGTACCGGTTCGCTCATCGCTCTCCTTAACCCCAAAACGCGCAACGGGAACAGGTGATTATGCACCAACGCAATCCACTACACAGTAGATTCCTGCGCGAGGTAATCAACAGTCTTATCTGCCAGTAATGCAAACGCCCGCACCGCCAACTCGAGATGCTCACGCAACGTATTTTCCTCGCGGTTATGGCTCAACCCCTTCAGCGACTGGACAAACATCATCACTGTCGGAATCCCGCACCGGCATACCTCCGCCGCGTCGTGCAGTGGGCCAGAAGGCAGCCTCGGCGGAACCGTTCCCGTGACCTCTTCAATCGCGGCCGCTGCAAAGTCCATCAGCTTCGCGCTAAACGGTATCGGCTCAATCGACCAGATGCGTTTCCACTCGACCGTGCAGCCTTCCTTGGCTGCAAACCGTTCGCTGGCGGCTTTGGATTCGGCGAACATCTGCGCCAAAACGCCTGCATCAAGAACCCGCATATCCAGCGTCGTCTCGCACCGGCCTACGACCGCTGTGACGATGCCGGGGAACGTCTTCACGCTGCCCATCGTCGCGACTGCGTCCGGATGCTTCATCGCGATCGGCCGAATCTCCAGCGCCAGCTTTGCCGCAGCGGCCAGCGCATCGTGTCGCACACTCATCGGAGTCGAGCCGGAGTGCGCTTCCTGCCCGAAGAAAGTTATTGCATGCCGCTCGACACCTTTGGTCCCGGCGACCACCGCCAGCGGCAGCCCCATGCGCTCCAACACCGGCCCCTGCTCTATGTGCAACTCCAGATACGCCGCTGCGTTCTTCTGCTCAACCGCCGCATCTCCAATCCGCTCCACGGAAACGTCGCAGGAAGCCAGCGCCGCCTGAAGAGTCACGCCATCTCTGTCCGTCCGCCCGCGATCCGCCTCGACAGAGTGCGTCCCAGCAAACGCCGACGACCCCAGCAGACTCCGCCCAAACCGCGCACCCTCTTCATCTGCAAAGTCCACCAACCGGATCGTCACCGGCGGCTTGCCGTTGTACTTCTGGCTCAGCCCACGCAAAACCTCCAGGCCGGCCAGTACGCCCAGACACCCATCCAGCCAGCCACCGTTCGGCACGGAATCCAGATGGCTCCCCAGTACCAGCGCCCGCTCACTCGCGCCACGCAGAGTAATCCAATGATTCCCCGCCGCGTCGTAGTGCCGCTCTATATTTTCCTGATGCGGCAGCGCGTCTACAAGCTCGGTGAACCACGCACGTGCCTTCAGCCAATTCGGCGTCCACGCCACCCGCTGTGCGCCCATCGCGTCGCCGGTCAGCGCCCGCAGAGCCTCAAGATTCTCGATCACCCGCGAAGCTTCAATTGCCATTTAACCCACACCTTCCGCACGTCATTCTGGCAAAGCCAGAATCTCAGTAGTTCGCCTTGAATTGGTGGGCCCACCAGGACTTGAACCTGGAACCAACGAATTATGAGTTCGCTGCTCTAACCAATTGAGCTATAGGCCCTTCAACAACTTACGTGCCCCCATCGCCGGGAGACATACCGTTGAGTCGAGTCAACGGTGGAATATCCTGCCAGCCTCCTTATTGTAAACTCATCGATTCCGGCCTCCGCCGTATGCGTCAACGAACGCGTGGCGGAGGCCGGAGTCGAAAAGCCGCGGCGGATTTAGCGCTGGCCGAGATTCCGAACTAGATGTTGTTACCTAGCAGGAAGAACCGGACAGATTGTGCGGGTGCGGGCTGTGGCGTAACGGATGGAGTTGCGGTAATGACGACGGGAAAAGTCGCGTAGCTTGCGTTACATCCCTCCAGTGTCATGCTGCTCGTAAAGAGCAACAGTGCAGCGCCGAAGAGATACAAGCTGCGGCGGAATCGCTTGTTTCGTTTGCCGATGCGAGTAAAGCTAATCCAGTGAAAGCGAAGGCGAGGAAGTCTTCGATGCAAGGTTTCCGTTCGGGCCCGGCTGACCGGGTACTTCGACTTTACCGACGTAAGGTGTCGTGACCAGTTGCGTGAAGACCACGGTCACCTTGGCCCCGGCGACGGTGGGGACTGCCGCCGTGATCAGGGTTCCGTTTGAGTCCTTGAAGGTCACACCATAACCAGATGTTGCTGAGCCGCCAGTTCCGTTGCCGTCGTTGAACAACGACGGCAGGTTGACCGGTGTGTTGTAGCCGCCGAACGAAGTAAGGGTGACCCCGGTCGTTGCCACAATACCTGGATTGACCTGAATCGTCGCCTTGAGGAATGAAAATTGCAAGTTTGGATCGTCAAGCGTCATCGTGAAGAAGGTGGAGCCAGTGACAGGATTGCTTACGACAAGGTTCACCGCTTTAGACGTGCTGGCGGAATTTAGAATGTCGCGAGCATAGCTGACGATGACGGTGTAGGTTCCGGCGGAGGTAAGCAGTACGGGAATATTCGACTGAAACGGAACGGTAGTAATGACTGGTGCCTGGCTGACATTCAACTGGATTGAAAGAGTCATATTCCCGGCGTACCCCGGAGAGGATGCGTACTGAACATATAACTTGAAGGGCGTTCCGGCGATCTGCGGGCCGGGATTGGAAAGCTGCAGGTCGGTGGAGATTGGATTGACCGTGACTCCGATGCTGGAGTTCGACGGACCGTAGTTGGCGTCGCCGGCATAGGTTGCCGTCAGCGTATACGACCCGGTGGGTGCAGTCGGCGGCGTTGTCTTCGGTATCAGCGAGACCGTGGCGGTGAAGCTCGTTGCAACCGTGACATTCGACAACGAGCTAATTTCCGTGGTCGTCGTAGTCGGGCCTGGGGTGGTGACGACGAGGGTCATGATGTTGGAGCTTGAAGCGGTGAAGTTCGTATCGCCGAGATAGGTTGCGGTCGGCGTCGAAGTATTGCCTGTGACGGACGTCGTGACGGTCCCCACTAACTGTGTACCCGACGTTCCGGCGGTAGAAATGCTGAGACCGAATGCGACCGTTCCCTTCACCACTGGCGTCGTCGTGGTCAGGAGGTAGGTTGGCGAGAAGGCGAGGTTATAAGCAGAGTCGCCGTCGTACGAGGCGTAGATGTTGTACGTGCCCGCGGCAGGTGCGATGAAGGTGAAGGCGACCCCGCCCGCTGCAACCGTCTGCGAGGCAGGAATGGTGGCAATGATCACGACTCCAGAGCCCGCAGTTGGAGTTTCGAACACGGTGATATTTCCAGTGGGTGCTGTCGTCGACGTTGACGAAAAGGACAGCACGCCGCTGATGGTGGACGCAGCGATGGCTGAGGCGGGAACAGAAACCGCTATAGCGGGAGTTACCTTGGCGATGTTGCCCACAGTGATCGAAGCGGTCGGTAAAGTGCTGGCCTGATTCTGGTCGTCACCGTTGTAGATTGCCGTGAGGGTCGAGCTTCCGGTGGGAAGCTGGAGCGGAATCGTAATCGGGTTGGAGACGACGGCTCCGAAGAATGTGACTCGACCCACCTCGTTCCCCTGGCTATCGTTGACGACGATGCGGCCGGTGGGAGCATAGGTGCTGCCGGAGAGCGTTACCGTGGCGTTGACGGGACTGGCTGGGGAAGATGCGGGAACACTGAGGGCGAGTGTGGTGGGGTAGACCCCGGCCACGCCCGTTGCGCCGACTGTGACCGTGAGCGGCAGCGACGTGAAAGCCGGGAAACTGGCGGTGCTGGAAACTGCGGCGACGACGGTGTAGACGCCGGCGGCGGGAAAGGTCACGTTGGCGAACTATTTGTCGCGGTGAAGTTCCCGACCGGGCCAGTCGCAAGGGTGAACGCAGCTCCGGCCGCCGGCGTGGCTGTGAACGTGACGTTGGCACCGTTCAGGCTGACATCTGAGAACGGAGTTGTCACGGTTGTGGTGAGGTTGTAGCTTTGGCCGGCGATAGCATTATCCGCGCCGTAGATCTCTATGGTTGCGTGTCGGAGCGAAGTTGCCGGGCGGGTCAGTATGTCAATCTGCCCACTGGACGAGGAGATGTAGGTTTCTCCGAGCAGTGTGTTCGAGGCGAGGTACACAGGTTTGAAGTTGTTATCGGGGAAAGGTGTTCCCGTAACTGCAAACGCAGTGTTGTTTTTCCCGCGATGCTGCTGTGATACAGAGTCGGTGAACCGGGAGGGAGGATATCCATGAAACCCGAAGCTGAGTTGAACGCAAGTTGAGGATTGTCCCCACGTTATATGAAACGATCGACTCATCGGCAACTACAGTCTCAGCTGGAGAGGATGGATTGGTCGGATCGTAACGAATGATGCTCTGTGTGACGCCAGTGGACGTGGCAGCGCTAGAACCGCTGGCAGCCAGGGCGTAGATGAGATGGAAGACTGGATTGTAGGCGGCACCCAGCATGCCGAAGTACGGCGTCGTGGAATGGATCTGTGTGACGAATGGCAGCGTGACCGTCTTACCGCTGGCGACCACTGCGGAGAAAGTGCGGCGCAACTGGCCAACATCGATAATCGTGATCGGCGTTGTGTCGAGCAGAGGCGACGATAGATTGGCGGAGGTTAGGTTGTCCTGGTTGATGAGGACGAGCAGATCGCCATTGGCATTGTTTGCTGCCGGAATGATGAAGGCCCCGACAGCGGGAAGGGCGACACGTGCCTGTTGCGTTAGCGTAGGGGTGGATGAGCTGTTGGTGTTGAGGTTGTTGTGGACGGTGAGGGTGTCGATACCCTGGCCGGCAAAACCACTGACGACATAAAAGCGACCATGGCCAGGGTCGTTGGAAGTGAAACTCTGCGCAGGAAGCGTTCCCGGAATCGCAACGGCAGCGGAAGTTGCGCATGGAGTTCCAGGTTCAATTCCGGCCACGGCGGCACCGCTCGTGGTCGACGATTGCGCGGTGACATAGGCGTTGGTGTCGTCGGTCAACAACGTCTGCGGCGTTACGGTGGATAGAACTAGACCGCTGGGCGTTGCGCAGTTGATATTAAAGCTGGGTGACAGACTGTTGAGACTCCAAACGCTAGGGAGTCTCTGCATAAGTTATGCGTCCACAGCCTGATTAATTAATCTGATATTCAGGGGTGAAGAGCGATGAGGCAGCGGACATTTGCGAGTCAGGCGGAGTTTCAGAAGTATGGCCGGAAGAGTCGGCGGGAGTTGTTTCTGGATGAGATAAAGCTTGTGGTTCCATGGTCTGGTCTGCTGGCGCTGGTGCGTCCACACTATGCGAAGGCTGGCAATGGACGCCGTCCGGTCGGGCTTGAGATCATGGTGCGGACTTATTTCGTGCTGCAGTGGTTCAACTTGTCCGACCCTGGCGTGGAGGAGGCGTTGTATGAGTCTCCCGTGCTGCAGCGCTTCGTCGGCGTGGACCTTGGCGCGGCTCCTGCGCCCGATGAGACGACCATCTGTCGCTTCCGCCATCTGCTGGAAAAGCATGATCTATGCGGCATGATGCTGGATGCAGTCAACATCCATCTGGAGGCAAAAGGCATCAAGATCGCGACCGGCACGATTGTGGATGCCACCATCATCCATGCTCCTTCTTCCACCAAGAACGCCAGTGGGGAACGCGATCCGGAGATGCACCAGACGAAGAAGGGCAACCAGTGGTACTTCGGGCTGAAGGCACATATCGGTGTCGATGCCAAGCAAGGCACGGTGCACTCGGTGGTGAAGACAGCAGCCAATGTGGCGGACTGTCGTGTACTACCCGAGTTGCTGCATGGCGAAGAGCGCAAGGTATGGGGCGACGGTGGCTATCAGGGCCAGACTGAAGCGATCCAAGAAGCCGCACCGAAGGCCCAGGATATGACGTGCAAGAGAACCAGATACAAGGGCCGGGTAGACGAGTTACAGCGAGCAAAGAACCGTAGCAAGTCGAGTGTGCGTGCCAAGGTAGAACATCCGTTCCGCATCCTGAAACGCATCTTCGGCTTCGATAAGGTCCGCTACCGGGGTCTCGCGAAAAACCACCACCGACTGTGCGCCTGCTTCGCGCTGATAAACCTGTATCTCCACCGTAAACACCTGGTCGGACTCGCGCAGAACTGCGCCTGAAATCATGGGTTGACACTTCAACCCGCGCACAAAGCCACGCGATCATCCCCAAAACCGATGAACTCACCAAAGCCACGCACACGCCAGCTAAATTGCATACCTGTACAGAGGTTCCCTGGCGATGAAGCGCTCCATAAAGCCATTAGTGTCATCAAGGCTTCGGTCATTTCTTGCATCGGGGAGATACCGAATGCCTCGCCTCGCCAAAATCACGATCGTACCTATGACTTCGGCAATGAGGATTCCAAGCAACCACCGCAGATAGGGCACTTGGGGCAGAGGATTGATGAACCAGAGATAAACCAATCCAGATATTGTAAGCATCGCCGTGAGGGCGAAGATCACGAAAACAGAATTAGAATTTGCTTCAACAATGCAGGCATGAATACAGCTTATAGCGACAAGCCTAGTCTCCACCGAAATCGAGAAACCTTCGTCGGCCCAATGTTGCGGTCGCCGCGTTGGGGTTGGGAGTTGCAAATGGCAGTGATGGGAAATTTGTAGGGAGTACTCGCTTGGAGCGCCTTGTTGCGGCTTG
>JAYVZU010000368.1:0-13277 GCA_043783075.1 Rhodanobacteraceae bacterium | reverse complement strand
CTTCGATGTAGTAGTATTTGCCGCCGGTCTCGTTGGCCAGCTCGATCAGTGCGTGTTCACCGCCCGTATTGCGCCCGGCATCGGCCCAGATGGGGATGACGATGAGCGAGTAGATGATGACCGCGTTGCGCTGCGCCTGCTCAAGCGCCTGCTGGTAGGCGATCCCGTGGGCGGTGTCGCCGCCGTCGGTGATGAGTAGCAAAACACGGCGGCGGCCGTTGGCCTGGCTCGTCTCGCCAAGCCGTTGCGCCCCAAGGTAGATGGCGTCGTAGAGCGCAGTGGCATCGCCGTGGCGCAGGTCGCCGAGACCGTCGGCGATGCGCGACTTGTTCGGCGTGAAGGCCACGATCTCCCGCACAGTATCGGCAAACTCCATCAGGTCCAGCTCGTCCTGCGGCCGCAGCAGCGTGTTGACGAACTTCTTTGCGGCCTCTTTTTCAAGCCGCTCGTTGCGCAGGGTGGATTCACTACCGTCAATTGCGAGAACAATGGAGAGCGGAGTCGCGGATTCTTTCTCAAAAAACGCAATCTTCTGCTCGCGGCCATCTTCGAGAAGGCGAAAGTCAGTCTTGTTCAGACCGCCAACGGGCGAGCCAGTGGCATCGACTGCGTTGACCGCGAGAGTGACGAGGCGGGATTCGAGCTTCAGGGTCGGCATCGGCGCATCCTGCGGAGGACGACGCTCAATCGGAGCCTGCGCCGCGCAAAGAGACGCAGCCGCGAGAACTGCGAGGGAGAGAATTCGGGATGAGGTTCGGGTCGTAATTGCGTTCTTACCTGCCAGAACAGTAGACGTGAATTTTAGGTATTCGTTCCGCCGAGACCTATAGCTTCTGGAAACGGTTCTCCGTCCGCCCAAATTGCGCCGTCGACGAAGGTCTCTTTCTTCCAGATTGGCACCTGCTTCTTGAGGATGTCGATCAGCCAGCGGCAGGCGTCGAAGGCCGCTCCTCGATGCGCCGAGGCGACGACGATCAGGATGCTGGTCTCGCTGACATACAGCCGGCCAAGCCGGTGCAGGATCGCGATATCGCGCACCTTGAACTTTTCCAGAGCTTCGGCGGCCAGGGCCTGCATCTGGTTCAGCGCCATGTCGCGGTAAGCCTCGTAGTCGAGGTATAGGGTCTGGCGGTCGCGGGTGTGGTTGCGGACGATGCCCTCGAACGTGCAGACCGCGCCATCCGGACCAGCCTTGATCTGGGCGATCACTTCATTCACGGGGAGGACTTCGTCGAGGATTTCAATGCGCAGGATTGGATCAGGCATAGGATCCTCCGCTGACGGGTGGGAGCAGAGCCACCTCGTCGCCGTCGTGGAGCGGGGTGTGGAGTTGGGCGTACTCGTGGTTTACGGCCACCGCGATGTGCTTCCACAGCGGCAGGTCGTCAGTACCACGCTCGTGCAGCAGCGTAAGCAGGTCGGACACAGTAGAGGGGGAGGGGAGTTCCACAACGTCGCGATCGCCGTCGAAGAAATCCTTGAGGATGCCGAAGTAGAGAACGTGAACAGTCACTTGAGTATGGTATCAATGCCCATGCGATTGATGCGGAGACTCCGTTGGATTGGTTACGGACTAGGTGGGTTGGTCCTCGTCTTGTTTCTGGTCGTGCAGGCTCAAAACCAGGTATTGCGGCGTAGCGCGGAACGGCTGCACGCGGAGATTGTCGCGCTACAGATGCATCCCGGCACCTTCGCGGATATTCAGCGTATGCAGCGGGAGTGGGGTAAGTTCGGCCACTGGGATGGCCAGTGCACAGCAGACCACTGTATCTATACCGTCATGATGACGGGCGGGATAGGGGATTTCTTGTTTAAGCATCAGCTCGACTTTGGCAAGGCTGACTTATGGTTAGGCGGCAAGAACGTAATGGTTGATACCGATGTGCGAGTGCGGAATGACCGCATGTGGGGTGAGGATTTTTCTGTTTTGGTTGGCGACTCGAATCTTTTTGTCAGGATGTATGGAGGCTCTCATCTCTTTCGCAGAGAGGGCGGTATCCGAGTGAGCGCCCTAAAACGAGAGTATCGGGACGGCTTCGAAGGCGGATGCACGGGGTGCACCGGAGCGGAGATTTTTGTTACTCCGGATACTCCTCCGTCAGATATCGATTGGCTGACCGATATCAACTTCACATGGCTCACCCGTTGGCGTCCATGTAACAGCGAAGATGATCTCATACCCCGGGCATGGTCACGCCGCGAAAAGTTTGAAGACATGGAAGCGAATCACGACTGGAATCTCAAGACGGTGTCGATAAAAAGACTTGGACAGGAAGCTAGTGACGCAATCGTAGTAGAGTTTGTGCGTCCAGTTTTGGCTAGCGATTACCCTGATGATTACTATGCCGATTTCCGCATTCTCGAGAGTCTTAAAAACGGTGAAGTACAACAAATCGGAGCAATCACAACTATTGAGGTCGCAGACGAGTGGATGGCGCTCGGCTCAGAGAAAGAGGGAGAGTTACGTCCGGGGAAACGCTTCATTCTGGCTTATCGTGATGAACTGTCGGAAATAAATAAGTCACTTTCGATGCAAGCTATCATCCCTGCGACTCCAGCAAATCTCGCAGAGTTCCAATCCGGGATAGCGAGCGATCCGTCCGTGGGGGAGCATCACGATTGGCGGCGCTTTCAGCTAGTCCGTGAAGGCACATTTTGGTAATAGTAATGGGCCGCGTCCGCTCAATGAATGAATACTCAATTCGGAACCGCGTGACGGCCATGTGTATATACATTTCTGTATATACACATGGCCATTTGAGCCTATTTCTCGTCCAAATTACGCTGCCGCGTGGATGACTTCCTCGCGCACAACTTCGTCGTGGATGGCCTCGTCGACATCCTTGGGGAAGGCTACGGCGAGGACGTCCTCGATGCGGCGGGCGTAGTGGATCGTGACCCCCTCGGTCTGATCGGGGGTTAGATCCTCATCCACCTGCTGCTTGCAATCCGCAGGCATGATGACGTCGCGGACGCCGGCACGCTTGGCAGCGAGGAACTTCTCCTTGATGCCGCCGACCGGCAGCACATCGCCGGAAAGCGTGATTTCGCCGGTCATGGCGAGCAGCGGACGTACTCGGCGGTCGGTCAACAGAGAGACCAGGGCCGTGGTCATCGTGACGCCTGCCGAGGGGCCGTCCTTGGGGATCGCACCAGCGGGGACGTGGATATGAATGTCCAGCTCCTTGGTAAAGTCCTCGTCGAGACCGAGCGAAACGGCGTTCGAGCGGACCCAGGTAAGCGCGGCCTGCATCGACTCCTTCATCACGTCGCCGATCTGGCCGGTGATGTTGAAGCCGCCCTTACCCTTCATCTTGTTGGCCTCGATGAAGAGAATGTCGCCGCCAGCCGGTGTCCAGGCTAGACCTACGACTACGCCGGGGCGCCGTGTACGCTCGGCAATCTCCGTGTCGACGCGGACCTTAATGCCGCCGAGGAACTCGTGGATGACCTCCGGCGTGATCACGAGCTTTTCCGTACGGCCTTCGGCGATCTTGCGTGCCAGCTTGCGGCAGACCGTGCCGATCTGCTGCTCGAGTTTGCGGACACCGGCCTCGCGGGTGTAATGCCGCGCGACCAGAGCGACGGCTTCCGTCGGGAATTCGATCATCTCGGCCTCGAGACCGTTCTCCTTGATCTGGCGTGGAATGAGGTACTTCTCGGCAATCGCGACCTTCTCCTCTTCGGTGTAGCCAGTCAGTTCGATGATCTCCATGCGGTCCAGCAACGGGCCGGGGATGGTATCGAGCTGGTTGGCGGTACAGATGAAGAGCACCTTCGACAGATCAAACGGCTGGTCGAGATAGTTGTCGCGGAACGTGTTGTTCTGTTCCGGGTCAAGTGTCTCCAGCAGGGCAGACGCTGGGTCGCCACGGAAGTCGCGGCCCAGTTTGTCGATCTCGTCGAGCATGAAGACGGGATCCTTCACCTCAACCCGCTTCAAATGCTGGATGATCTGGCCCGGAAGCGCGCCGATGTAGGTGCGGCGATGACCCCGGATCTCTGCCTCGTCGTGCATGCCGCCAAGCGAGATGCGCGAGAACTTGCGGTCGAGCGCACGGGCTATCGAACGGCCAAGCGAAGTCTTACCCACGCCGGGAGGCCCAACAAAGCACAGGATCGGACCCTTCATGTCGGGCTTCAGGCGACGCACGGAGAGGTAATCCAGAATGCGGTCCTTCACCTTTTTCAGGCCGTAGTGATCCTCATTCAGGATCTTCTGGGCTTTCAGGATATCGACCTCGCCGGAGCTGGTCTTGGCCCACGGCAGGACAGCCAGCCACTCCACGTAGTTGCGCGTGAGCGAGTAGTCCGCGGCGGCGGGATTCATACGGCTGAGGCGGCCGAGTTCCTTCAAGGCGTCTTTCTTGACGTCGTCCGGCATGCCGGCCGTCTCGATCTTCTCCTTCAGTTCCCCGATGTCCTTCTGGGTGTCATCAAGGTCACCGAGTTCCTTCTGGATCGCCTTCAGCTGCTCGCGGAGGTAGTAATCCCGCTGCGACTGCTGGACAGAATCCTGAACCTCGTTCTGGATCTTATTGCGTAGCTGCTGGACTTCCAGCTCCTTGGCGAGGTGCTTGTTGATGCGCTCCAGGCGCGCCGTCACGTCGGGGATTTCAAGCAGTTCCTGCTTATCTGCCGTGGTCAGGAACGGCAGGCTAGAGGCGATGAAGTCCGCAAGGCGGCCGGGTTCGTCGATGTTGATGGCGATGGTCTGGAGATCGTCAGAGAGTGTCGCCGAGGAGGTGACGATGGTCTGGAACTGGCTGACCACGTTGCGCTGCAAAGCCTCAAGTTCGGGAGACTTTTCAGGTTCCTGTTCTTCGATGATCTCGTACTCAGCAGTCAGGAAGGGTTGAGTCTGGGTGAACTGGCCGAGACGCACACGCTCGTTGCCCTCCGTAAACACGAAGAGGCTCTGGTTTGGCATCTTGACGACTTTGTGGACGGTCGCGCGGGTGCCGACGTCGTGCAGATCGCCGCCTTCCGGGGTGTCCTGACGGGCGTCGCGCTGCGCTACAACGAGAATGGTCTTCTCTTCGCCGAGCGACTGAATGAGCTGAATGGAGCTTTCGCGCCCGACCGTGAGAGGGAGGACGGCGTGGGGAAAAAGCACCGTATCGCGCACGGGAAGGACGGGAACGGAGCCACCACTGGCTTCGACGGTGCCGACAGACTCTGCGGCTTTGGATCCGGTGGGCTTGATGACGCTTACGAAATCGCTTGGCATGTTGAGTGTCCTTCTATCAAGTTATCTACCATATGACGTATCACGTCAAGAAAGGATGCAGAAATTTGGGGCTCCAAATTGCCTATCGACCGCGTTGAAGGTCCCATCAGTTTGACGGGGCAGGAGGGGGACGGCGCATATCCGCGCAGCAGACTGCCTACTGCTTTTCTATATGATGCAGTCGGCGCAGGGGTTCAGGGTCAATATTTTGGGCTGTGCGGTCTGCAGACGTCAAGCGGCCGGATAGCGGCCTAATTCTTTGAGCATCTGAGTGTGGGGGCGGAGGAGTTCGAGGGCGCGGTCGAGGGCGGCGGGGTCTTCGAAGCGGAGGTCGACGAAGAAGACGTACTCCCAGGGGCGACCGTGGACGGGGCGCGACTCGATCTTGGTGAGGTTCAGACCGGCGGCGCGGAAGGCTTCGAGTGCGCTGAGCAGGGTTCCGGGGCGGTGTTCGAGGGAGAATGCGATGCTGAGTTTGTTGGCGTTCGCCGGAGCCTGCGCCGGAGACGGGACGAGGGTGAGGAAGCGGGTGTAGTTGTCGGGGTGGTCCTCGATTCCGGGAATCAGGACTTCGGCACCGTACTGGGTGGCAGCGAGTGCGGGGGCGATTCCGGCCGTGTCGCGGAGGCCGTGGACCATGACGTGCTTGACGCTGCCGGCGGTGTCGTAGAACGGGACGGCCGTGATGTGGGGGTGGGCACGGAGCCACTGGCGGCACTGCGAGAGGGCGA
The DNA here is from genome assembly GCA_043783075.1 of Rhodanobacteraceae bacterium. Classification (GTDB taxonomy): domain Bacteria; phylum Acidobacteriota; class Terriglobia; order Terriglobales; family Acidobacteriaceae; genus Edaphobacter. The sequence goes on along the minus strand of JAYVZU010000368.1, from coordinate 7,316 downwards.
CTGGGTGGGAGAGGATCTGGCGGATGTCGGCCAGCGCGACGCCGGGTGCGGCGATGACGTTGTGGCGGACCCGGAGCAGGGATTCGCCGGTGACGACCAGGTCGTGGGTGAGGAGTAGGTCGAGGTGTTCGGCGACGGAGCCGTGGAGGCTGTTCTCAATGGGCAGGACGCAGAAGTCGACCGCACCGGACTGGACGGCTTCGCAGGCCTCGGCGGCGAGGGCGCAGGAAGCGATTTCAGTGGCGAGGCCCGGGTGTTGTGCGGCCATGGCATCGAGCGCGGCGACGTGCGAGTTGGAGCCGAGTTCGCCCTGGATGGCGACCTTAGATGCAGATTTCGATGTTGACGGATAGCTCAAGAAGACTCCCCCGGAAAGATACAGGATAAACCGTGAGATTGAGGCGGTGGGGACAACCTGTTTTGCAGGCCGTGCAACTTACCACATGAAGGCCTGCGGGCCGGCTGTAGATGCCTATGGCAGATGGGATTGCCGGGCATCGTTTAGGAGACGCTCCCCATGCTTTGGACTATTACGGTAATTCTATTCATCCTCTGGCTTCTGGGCGTAGTGAGTGGTTACACGCTGGGCAGCTGGATTCATATCTTGTTAGTACTCGCGCTGATTGTGCTGGTCTTCAACTTACTTTCTGGACGTCGCTCAATATAAGTTGGCGGCGTATTGACGAGGGCAACTACTGAGATTCTGGCTTTGCCACAATTAGAACCGATTTTTTTGGCATATATTAGGAGAGACAATGAATACGACACATGGAGAAGGTATTTTCGATCAGGCTAAGGGTACAGTTAAGCAGGCAATCGGTGAGACGTTCAATGACCAGAGTCTAGCGAACGAAGGCGCGGCAGATCAGGTCGAGGGCCACGTCAAAGAAGCGTGGGGCAATGTGAAGGACGCTGCAAGCGAGATCGGCAACGAGAAGGCTGCGGAAGCTCAGGCGCATGAGGAAGGTATCGGACATAACCTCCGCGACACGATTACGCATGCCGCCGAGAGCGCAAAGGAAAGCATCAATCGCGGGATTGAGCATCTAAAGCACGACAAGTAAGTTGCTCTAGCAAGATAAATGACCCGCCCTGATCCAGGGCGAGTCATTTGCGTTTAACTATGACTATTTTATTTCTTTTCCGCTTTCTCGTTTTCAACCTGTAGCAGGTTCGTCACCTTGAAAGCTCCGGAGACGCCGTTCGCACGGATATTCGCCACATCTTTATCAGCCTTCGAGTCGACGACTCCCGTCAGCGTTATATTGCCGTTGACAACCGTGATTCGAATTGGCTTGCCGGGATCGATGGCATACTTGGTAAACATCGGGTATCCATAAATGGCTCGGTAAGCCTCCATGCGAATGCGGTCATCGTTCGGCGACAGCGGGTCAACCGTGATGTTATCGATCACATCTTTGACCCCGGGGTAATTAGCAACAAGTGAGAGTGCAGAGTCTTTGTCCGTTGGGCCGTAGGCTGTTCCGCCAAGCGTTACCACTCCATTGTGAACCGACACGCTGATGGAATTGAAAGCGGTAGTTCCATAGCCGACTCGGTCATACTCGACCTTCTCTACCAGCTTATTCTGGAGCGTTGCATCTTCCACTGTGGGGCCGGCTACTTCGATCTCGTTGTCGACTGCCTTGACGTTGGCGCGATGGTGAACGCGGCGATCGGCATCTTCTTTTTCTGCATAGGTCGAGACAGTGCCAGTTAGCCGGACGACACCATTGTTGATCTCGGCATGAACGTCTTTGAATTGTTTCTTGTCGAGAGTTTTTGTAACGTCAGCCTGAATTTGGGAATCAGGGCTGGTCTGGGCGAGTGCGTGGGTCGCCGGGGAGATGGCGAGTGCACCAGCAAATACAGCGATTAGTACTTTCGAACTTACAGTCATGTTCGATCCTCCTGGCCTGAATGGCCACATTGAGTTAGATGCATCAGGAGGGGATTTGGTATTAGACTGCCCGTCAAAGACAACTACCGAGATTCTGGAGTTGCCAGAATGACGTCAGTCGTTAGAGATGCGCTAGCGGTAGGCGCGGCGGATTTTGTAGACGACCGAGAAGACGCCGGATTCGTCGCGGGCGGCAACGATGGACATGGTGGGCGACAGGTCGTACTGGAGCTGAATCAACTGCTGCGCGGAGGAGTTTACGTTTGTCGCATAGGTGACGGATAGCTGCCGAGAAAGCTGCTGCTGCACCGTGATTCGGGCCGAGGAGTTACCCAGCGTGCCGACGTAGGATGGGTCGATCTTGACCGTACCGGCGCCGCCGAAGAGCTTCGAGACACGGTTGCTGACGGTCGCGTTGAGCGCGCCGGAGAGCAAGGCGTTGGTGGTTGGGTCGGTGCCAGCGGCGGATTGCTGCTCCTGATAGATCTGCGACTCTTCCTGCGTGCGTCCGAGAGCAAGAAGCGCAAAGATATCCGGCTCGCTGAGTGGCGGCTCGGAGCGGTAGGTGGGTCTGAGGTTGGTGCTGGTGCCGTGGAGACCTACGGTGACATCGTAGTTTTCGACGCGGGCTGTTGCGTCGAGGTCGATGGTGGGGTCGATGCGGACGGGGTTGGTGAAGTAGATGTCGCCGCGCTGGAGCTGATATTTCGTACCTGCGAAGGTGGCGGAGCCGTCCGTAATCTGGATGCGGCCGAGGACTGTAGGCTCGGCGACCGTGCCGCGGAGGGTGAGGTCGACGGTACCGGCGAGCTTGGCGTAACTGTTCTGGAAGTCGAGCTGCGGGGAGCTGGTGACGTGGACGTCTAGTTGAATTTTGTTGGAGGGCGAGGCGGGGTCGGGCGGCGCACTGACGCCGTTGGCAGCGGCGAATGCGGCGAAGTCGACGTCGGCCCCAACGCCGAAGCGGGTGAGGAGGATGTTGCCACTTAGGAGCGAACTCTGCGGACCGCCCTGTAAACGGAGGCTGGAGTTGGCGGTGGCGCTGAGGCCGTAGAGGCGAATGCGGACGACGTCGCCGGTAGCGGTGAGGTCGGCGTACAGGCCGTTGCGGTAGGTGAGGAAGCCGCCGATCTTGAGTTGGCCGCCGCCGGTAGTCGCGGCGAGTGACTGAACATTGAGGCGATCCTCGTTGAAGACGAGCGTGCCGTTCATGTTGCTGAGGCCGTTGGGGATATCTTCGATGGCAATGTTGACGTTCTGGAACTGGACCTTGCCGGTGAGGGCGGGTTTAGAGACGAGACCGCCGGCGTTTACCGCGAAGAGAACCTTTCCGCTAGTGAGGAGATCGGGGTCGAAGGTATGGGCAAGCGCCATGCTGATGCTCCCGTTGGCGTCGATGTTGAGCTTGCCGCTGGCGGATTCGGGCTGCTTGGTTTTGCCATTGATCGCGCCGAAGATCTGCGCGGTTCCGCTGGCTCGCATGTCGGTATCGGGTCCGGTGATGTGGACCTGGTCGAGGGTGGCGAGGCCGTTGCGAAGGCCGATGGTGAGGGGTTCGGCGGCTTGTAGGGTGATGCCCTGCGAGGTGAACTCGAAGTTCTGGAAGAGGGCTTTGCCAGTGAGAGCGGTAGGAGTTCTGGCGGGGCCAGAGATGTTGATGGTCCCGGAAATATTGGACTGAGCGGCGGCTTTACCCGCACGAAAGAGAGTGAGCGGGCGGGCGATGTCGAAGCTGGTAAGGGAGAGTTTGGCGTCGGTCTGGTAGTTGCCGGTAAGGTCTGTCTGGCCGGTTGCAGTGACCTGAGTGCCGATAAGCGTGGACTGGATGTTGTATGACACGCGGGACCCCTCGCTGTGGGCGTCCGCAGTAGCCTGGCCGATGGGCTTTCCTTCAAAGACGACGTTGGCGAGCTTTAGGTTGGCTTTCAGACCGGGCTCCTCTACGGTGCCGTTGGCGTCGGCTAAGAGGGAGAGGACGCCGTCGGCGCTGGTGCCTTGTTTCTGGAAGAGAGTGAATTTGGAGAGGCGAAGATTGTCGCCCTGGATGTGGCCGTGGAGGCGTTTGGTGTTGTGATCGTAGCCACCGCTGCCATTGATCGCCATGCCATGGAGTCGGAGCGCGATCTTGGTGGCTTCGATGTTTTGGGCTAGCGCTGTTCCGGTGAAGTTGAGAGATTCGTACGGCTCTCCGTAGGCGACGCCGTTGGCGAGGGCGATGGTTGCGGAGCCGTTGGGGTTGGCAAAAGTTCCGGTGACGTGGGCGTCCACCTGGACGTCGCCGGTGACGGGAATATTGTTCTGCTGGCCGGCGATTGTGAGGAGGTCCGTGACCTTGGAGTTGGCGAGCTGGATTTGTGCGTCAACCGCGGTGCCGGTGTCCCAGATGAAGTCTGGCCGGCGGTTGATGACTACTGGACGGGGCTTGAAGTTGCCGGAGATGTGCAGGACCGCGGTTCCCTGGGTCAGGGTGGAGGATGCGATTCCAACTCCCGTGGGGTTGTACTCGGCGTCGGCGACGAGGCTGTCAATGTGGACATCGGTCGAGGCGGGCGGCGGGATGGCCGTCGTGAGCTTGGGCGGCGAGGCGTTCAGGATGTCACCGAGGCGAATTTCCAAGTTATTGGCGTCGAGATGGCCCTTCCAATCCAGCTTTGCGATGGGGCCGCGTGTTACGCCGTGGAAGTTGAGCATGCCATGCAGGTTGACCGGGATCGCCGCCGAGCCAAGCCGATTATTGCCGGTCAGGTCGATGGTGCGGAAGAGCTGGTCGTACTCTGCGAGGTCGCCGACGCGGAGATCGACGTTGAGTACAGTGAGCGGGTCGCCGACGTTGACACCGAGGAGGCCGACGCCGCTGAGGGCGGAATGTGGGGTGTTGAATTGGAGGCGGTGGACCTGAATGGTCTCTGTAAGGCCGTCGTAGTGGGCATTGAGCTGGCCGTTTACGGGAACGTCGGAGATGGCAGATGCGCGGCGGTTGCCGGTGGGAGCGAGTTGGAATTCGGCGTCGACAAGTACGGTATCGGCAACGTCCGGGACCGGGCCGCCCCAGGTGACTTTGACCGGGCCGGTGGCTGCGGTGTCAAAACCGAGGTTGCCGAAGTCGATCGGCGCGGAATCGTCGAGCATAGTGCGGAGCGGGAGTTTTTCAAATCGCGCATCGACCAGGGTATGGCCGGAACCGACGGGCGGCCCCGGGAGAGGCTTGCCCATGGCGGTGACCGGCGGGGCCTTGTCGAGCCAGCCTTCCATGCGCATGTCGCCCTTGATTGCGCCGCCACCGGGGAAGGCTCCGACGAAGTTTGACAGCAGGAGTTGGCGGGGCGTGATGCGGAGCTGGCCACCGCCGTTGATGTCGTGGAAGCGGACGTACTCGTTGCGGTAAGCGCCGGAGTGGAGCTTAAGGCCGCCTGTTATGAGGTAGCCGGATTGGCAGTCGGTCTCGACGCGTTTGGTGGCCGAGGGAGTGGCGCTTCCCTTCCTGCCGCGCAGACGGTCGAGGAGCTTGGACTTTACCGTTGGGGCGGCAGGAGGAGCGAAGCCGCAACTATGGCCGTCTAGATTGAGGTCTGCGGAGCCCAGGTTGAAGCCGTCCACGTCGGCGAGAAGGGTCAGCTGCTTTAGTTCTACCGAGCCATTGACCTTCGTCTGCCAGACGGGATCGTTGAACTGTTTGAGAGCCGCAGTCACATGGAGGTCGGAGTGATCACCGGTGTGGAAGTCGAGGACCTTGAGATCGGCAGCGTCACGGCCTATTTCGGCTTGCAGATGCAGCTGAGACCGGGCTTCGGGTTGCTTGTTGATCTGAGTGCGAAGGTCGTGGAGGTCGATGGTTGTGGAGTAGCGGTCGGTCGCGGCGAGATAGTGAAGTTCGGCGTTGAGATCCTGCGCGGCAAGATTAAACGGGATGGCGCGGTCGTTCAGCACGGCGAGCCCCTGCACGACTTCTACCTTCTGCGCCTTGAGGTTGAGGAGGGTGTCGGCTATGGGTTCGGTCGATTCGGTTTTCTTCTTCGGGGTGGGGATGTTGGTTTTGCCGTCTTTGTCGACCAGGATGTGGGCGCGGGGGGCGTCGACGCGGAGGTAGTCGAGCAAGATGCGGGAGACCGGTGCGGCGCCGGTGGCGTGGCCGAGGAAGTTCAGGACCTTGATGCGGACAAAGATCTTCTGGGCGCTGAGGTACGGGGCGTCCATGGGGCCTTCGAGGCCATGGATGATCAGGCCGTCGATCTCGGCGGAGAGATGCCAGACGTCCAGGCCGATGTGGCTCACTTCCACGCGGCCCCCGGTGGCGTCTTCCAGGACGTTAGCAGTTTGCGTGGTCATCCGGCGCTGAAAGTCGGCGGTAGTGGAATAAATGGCCAGCGAAGCGAAGAGTACTACGAGGCCGATGCCTATGATTCCGGCTGTCCACGCGATGACGCCCGCTATGTAGCGAGCAGTACCGGGGGGAGCCGGTGCGGGCGGCAGAGTTTGAATTTCTTCGGGCCGGATCTCGTCGGGCTGGATCTCGCTCATGGGGCCTCCTCGCCGGGCTTCATAATGCGGACCGTGCCCTGAGCCTTGAGAGTGGCAAGCCAGTCGGTGAGCAGATTGCTGACACGTTGCTGGAGGAGGATCTCCTGGATGCGGTCGGAGACGGTATCCAGCGGTGGTGGCGTGGCGTTTTGGCGGACCAGTTCTGGGGCCAGAGTCTTGTCGTAGTAGGTCTTGATCTCCTCCGCAGAGATGCGGATTCCGGACCGAAAACGAAGTTCGATGAAGCGGAGGATCTCCATCCGCTGGCGCCACAGCTCTTCAATCTGGGGAAGGGTGAAGCCCTGCGACTGGACAAACTTCTGCCATCCCGGGTCGGTCTCGCAGTGGACCGGCTTGCAGGCAGGGATCTCTTCGCGAAGGGTCTTCAGCTGGTTGTGCGCTTCGGTGATCGTTACGCGGTCGTTGGGCTGGAGCTTGGCTTGCTGGAGGATAAGGGCGCGGTCGATGAGACGGTCGATGAGGGCGGTGCGGGTTGTAGGTTCTGTTGCTCCGCGGAAGGGTTGGAAGGCCTCAAAGCGCCGCTCTTCGTCGATATCACTTTCGAGGATGAGGTCACCGTTGACTACGGCTATGACCTGATCGACCAGGACGGCCTGGGCGTTGAGGCGCGGCCCGACAAGGAGCGCGAGGAGTATTGCGGGGAGGAACCATGCCGGGATTTGGTGACGTGCGCTCATTGGTTTCAGTTTGGTGCAGTGGGCAGCTTGTAAGAGAGCATATCCCGGGGGCTGAAGCCCGATTCGTAGGTGGTTTACAGTTTCCGGACTAAAGTCCGGACGTATCTCAGGTACAAAAACAACTAGAAACTTTGGCCGATGCTGAAGAAGAAGTTGAAGTGCGAACCCTGTCCAACATGGGGCAGGATGTTATTGACGTA
>JAYVZU010000367.1:0-4457 GCA_043783075.1 Rhodanobacteraceae bacterium | reverse complement strand
CGACTTCTTCAATCGTGCGGAGGAAGTCTTCGGCGGTCGGGTGCGTGAATCGATAGCGCATGAAGTAAGTCTGCAAGGCTTCGTCCATAGTGTCTTTGCCGATGATTCCTTCGAGCGTCTCCAACAGCACGGCGGTCTTGCCGTAGGTGATGCCGCCGTAGGATTCAGCGTTGCGGAACTGCCACGCGTTGCGCGTCACCGGGTCGTAATCCGGCATGTCGATATAGCTGGCATATTGCTGGGCTGCATCGGAGAGGTTGGCCCATGGGAAGCGCACAAAGTTCGTCTCGCGGCCGAGGATTGCAGCCGTCACTTCGACCTCGGTGTAAGAGTTGATGCCTTCGTCCAGCCAGGCATCCTCGAACTCGTTGCTGGCCACCATGCCGTACCAATACTCGTGGCCGAACTCGTGTTCGGCGGTGATCTCGGTTATGTAGGTCGGGTCGAACCACGATGTTCCACCCGTGATGAGCGTGGGATACTCCATCCCCTCCATCTCGGAGTCCGGCTCGGGATCGATGACGGTGAGAATTTTGTAGGGGTACGGGCCGTAACGGGTATCGAACTGCTTCATCGAAGCGCGGATGATCTCGAGGTATCGCCGCCCCGCGTCGGGGTGGGATTCAAGCGCGAGAACCCGGATTTGCACTGGACCCATCGACGACAGGAATGTTCCGTTGGTGACCGTGAAGTGTGGGCTGGCCGCCCAGGCGAAGTCGTGAATGTCTTCGCCGTAGAAGGATAGGGTGCGGGTTCCATCGGCGTTCAGGTGGTCGCCTGTGGGAACGCCGGATGCGCCAACGGTGTAGTTCTTTGGCAGCGTCAAGGCCACGTTGAAGGTTCCGAAGTTGGAGAAGAATTCGGTGGTGGAGTGGTACTGGTGGCAGTTCCACTTGCCCTGCCAAAAGACTCCAATTTTGGGGAACCACTGGCCGCCCATCAAGAAGTCGCGCTTGTAGCCGTTACGTGCGACGGACTCCGGAAACTGGTCGTGAAAGCTCATCCGGAAGGTGATGGAGGCACCTGCCGCGAGGGGCTTCGGAAGCTGAAGCTCGGCGACGGTCTTGTCGTTGGCGTTGTTGTCGTCGGGTGCGACGAAGCGCAGGGACTCCGTCAGATCGCCGTATCCATCGGCCTCCAGATGCGAAATCGCAATCGAACCAACGTTTTTGGCCGGGTAGTCATTGGCTGCGTCCGATGCGCGGATTCCACCTCCGAAGTGGGTCTCGGAGGTAAAGGTGGAGTCGGCTTGAAAGGCGTTCAGATAGAGGTGGAAGGGGAACGTTGTAAGCGGTTGACCCGTCAGGTTCTTGTAGGTCAGGGTCTCGGTCGCGTCGACGGTCTTTTTCTTCACATCGATGTGAGCGTTGATGTTGTAGGCCACGACTCTCGTGGAGAGCGGCTGATCCTGCGGAGCGTTGGTGGCGAGGCTCGTCTTGCCGTCAGGCGTCTTTCCCGAAGGCGTCTGGGCCAACGCGCTAGTGGCTAGAACCAACATCAGAATGAAGATTGGGGAGCTGTGGAGCATGTGGGGATACTAGAGCAAACCGTTTCCGAATGTACACCGTGAAAACACTTCGGGGTGCCCTCTGTTCGATGCGTATTTCGTCGCATCGACCATGGGATTCCTCGATTTATTCTTTTCCATACTCCCAGACCTCCGAAGTCAGCATCCCAAACATCTTTTGCTCGACCGCAATTCGGGTGTAGCCGGACGTTTCAAGTGGGGCAGCGTGATCCGGTAGGCGAGTGATCTGCAACCCCGTAAGCACGCGAAACGCGAAGTAAAGTGCCCGCACATAAATCCATGCTGGCCAATGTAGAACGCCCGCAGGGATGCGGAAGTCTGAGACCACCCATAGCGCGCCGGGGGCAAGCTGTGTGGAAAGATGGGCGATCAACGCGTCGACTTCAGACTGGCTCAGGCAATCGAGGAAGAAGTGCGTGACTATTACGTCCGGTGGATTGTGGGGTTGAAAGGTACGGGCGTCGAGCTTGAATGTCTGCAGTCGGTCCTCAAAGTTCGTGCATCGCTCGCGAAGCAGAGCCAGCATTGCGCCGCTGATGTCGACCGCTTCCACCTGGATATTTGGCGAAGTTGCGAGGAGACGCGCGGTGAATCGGCCATCACCATCGCCGAGGATTAACGCTCGCTGGCAGCACTGCAGAAGCCGCAGATGGCATTCGCGTGTCCTCTGAAGCAGAGGCCCGAGCGAGGCGTACTCGAGCCAGCGGTAGGCACGTGCGACTCGGTCGAAGTCTGGCAAATTTTTAGTCATCGCAGCACTACAGCTATCAGCAGCGGCGTCACCAGGACGAGATCGGCTGCGGCTCGAAGGTCGGTCCGCTGTAGCGAGTCGTGTACATGGTCCAGCGCTATCAACAGTCCGGCGGCAAGTGCGATGGCAATAAAGATCGGTGCGAGGTGTGCTTCGCAAAAGTACAACGTCAGCAGCGGCAGCGCGGTGGCAACGATTCCAACCTCGCGTAGCCAGCGGACGCCGAACCGCGTTGTCGGATGGGCATGTAACGTGTCGGGATGCTCCCAGGCAAAGATCGCCCAACAATTCAGTGTGCAAAGCAAGGCGTAGAAGATCGCTGCCAGCAGAAGTCCGTTGCTCCGAACTCCAACACTCGCCCAGACTGGAATGAAGGCCGCCGCTGCACAAAATACGCCTGGCATCAGCTCCTTTGGCAGTCTGGATGTGTTCGATGGGAGGTTCCGATGTACGAGTGCGATCCAGGCCAGAAGCAACGCAGATAATCCGAGGTAGAGCTTCAAGATCGTCCATGGAATTGCGTGTACGAGCGGCACAAGAGCGATGGACGCGACACCCATTCCAGCGGCAAACCTGCGCCAGTGGCGATAATGAAACCGATGCCGGTCTTCCAACTGCGTTTGGTCGGTGCGACTATCCAGCAATCGATCGCCCGCGTACACCAGCCATACCGCGACAAACATCGCCGCCGGAACTACCGGGGGAACAGCAACATGAGCCACTCGGGCTACAAACCATGTCCAAACTGCGGCAACCGTTGGCGCATCAAACGACAGGAGATGCCAAGTTGCCAACCAGCCGGTACCCTGCGCCGTCCACTCAACGGGGCAGATGGGTGCTTCTGCGGGTTGCACTGACATGTCCACTTCTTCATCTTAGGGTGCAAACTTGCACACCGCCCCGCCTTCGGGTGTAACGTTGCGGCATGGGGAAAACTTCGACGTCCGTGCTTGGTCCGGTCACTCTCTTCTTTACGCTTAGCTTGGCGGCTACGCCAGCCGTGTTGGCTCAGGTCAATCTTGGCAACCTTAGCTCGGCAGTTCCGGGCGGACAGGCTGGCAGCCTCACGTCGGATCAGGCCTCCGGCGGACTGAAGGAGGCGCTCTCCCGTGGCGTCTCGACGGCGGTCTCATCGACCGGGCATCCGGGCGGATACTTTGAGAATGTCGCCATCAAGATCCTGATGCCGCCGAAGCTCCAACCTGTCCAGAAGGCGCTAAGGACGATTGGCATGGGGCCGAAGGTCGATGAGTTCATCAAGAGCATGAACTCCGCAGCAGAACACGCCGCTCCCGAGGCCAAGGCCATCTTGCTGCAAGCGCTGAAGCAGATGACGATTAGTGATGCGAAGGGAATCGTGCTGGGCGACAAGACTGCCGGTACAGAGTACTTCAAGCGGACTACTACACCAGAAATTCAGGCAGCGTTTCGCCCAATCATTGAGAAGATGATGGCGAAGACAGGTGTCAACGAGCAGTTCACCGCTCTAATGGGAAAAGCCCCCATTCTCCCGTTCATGAAGACGCCGACGCTGGACATTAACCAGTATGTGCTGGATAAAGCCACGGATGGGCTCTTCGTTGTGATGGGTCAGGAGGAAGTGAAAATTCGCACTGTTCCCGCTGCCCAGGTGACTCCGCTGCTAAAGACCGTCTTTGGTCGCCACTAGGCTTCATCCGGTGCGGCCCACAGACTCGGGTCGATATCCGGAAAGACTCCGTCACGCTCCTCAATCGCTACCAGCCGATTGGACTGGTACTCGTTCAACGTCCCATCCAACTCAAAGGCTTCCCACATCGTCTTCAGGTCGATGAATTGCTCGTTGTGCGTCAGGAAGCGCAGTTCGGCGTAGTCGCGCGCGGCCCCCGTCGTGATGAGGAATTGCCAGTCGGAGGACTCCAGTAGCAGCAACTCGCGGCACATTTGCTGGACGATCCGTGTGCCCAGCGGCGTCTCCTGCCAATTGCCTGCGGTACACACCTCGCGGACGTAGATCTCTGCGGGGTAGATGTGGGTATAGGTCCACGATGTCTCGGGGTTGAGCCATACCTGATTGGACCCGCCCGCTCCCCACGACCCTTCGTGCATGGTGATGAAGCCGGCTCGCGGATACTTATCCAGGTAGTCAGCACCTGCGATCAAGTCGATGCCACAGGGGTAGTCATGCAGAATCCGGGC
>JAYVZU010000366.1:0-4465 GCA_043783075.1 Rhodanobacteraceae bacterium | reverse complement strand
GCAACTGCATATACGCAACCGCGCCCGCAAGCAAAATGGCCACCATCAACAGCGAGGTGGCCACCGGCCGCAGAATAAATGGCCGTGAAGGACTCATTGCTGCGCTCCCGGCTTGCCTGCTCCAGGCCCGCGTTTATGATGACCGCCTGCCCCACCACCAGCCACTGCGTCGCCACCAGCGGAAGCCTGCGCTCCCGCCGCATCGCCGCCTGCCTTACCGCCACGCTTTCCGCCCGCAGCCGGATCAGCCACGCCAGCACCAGCCGCTCCCGGTCCGCCTGCGCCGCCCGGACCACCGGCACCGCCACGACCCGCACGTGGTGTCGCCGCCTTGGGATCCACCTTGCTGTTCTTCCGCAACTTCTCCTGCCCGTCCACAACTACCTGGTCGCCGGCATTCAATCCGCTCTTCAGAATCACCTGCGTGCCTTCGGTCACGTCCACAACCACAGGCTGAACATCCACGTAATAAGGATCTCTCGGAGGCCCGCTGGCTCCATCGCCCCCTGCACCAGCCGGAGGTCCACCAGCGCTCTTAGGCGCGCCCTGCCCGCCGCCGGGAGCTCCAGCACCCGGTCCACCTGCCGCTGCGTCATCGCCTGGCTGCTTCGGCGGAGTCCCCTTTTTCACCAGGTAAACAAACGATCCAGCAGACCCAGTCTGGAGAGCCGCTGCCGGAAGCACCAGTGAGTTCTCACGCTGTTCCAGAATCAGTCGAATGTTTACAAATTGGTTCGGAAACAGCGCGCCATCCTTATTCTCAAAAATTGCCTTCGCCTTGACCGTTCCCGTCGTCGTGTCGATCTGGTTGTCCAGAGTCAGCAGTGTCCCCGTCGCCAGCTTCGTCGTCTCCGACCGGTCGTAGGCCTCGGCCACCAGCTTGTGGCCGCCCTTCATGGTCTTCATGACCAACGGAAGCTGATCTTCTGGAAGCGTAAAGATCACCGAAATCGGCTGCAATTGCGTGATCACCAACAATCCGTTCGCGTCCGACGCGTGGACGATATTGCCGGCATCCACCTGTCGCAGGCCCACCACACCGCTGATCGGCGATGTGATCTTCGTATACGCAATATTTACCTTCGCCGCCTGAATCGCAGCGCGATCCGCCTCAAGCACACCCGCGCTCTGGCCTGCAGTCGCATTTTGCACCTGCTGGTTGTCCCGAGAGACTATGCCAGCTTCAAACAGCGCGTTGCTCCGAGCTGCCGAAGCCTTGGCGTAATCCGCCGTCGCCTGGTCCTTCGTCAGCTGGCCCTGAGCTTGCGCTACAGTCGCTTCATACGGGCGCGGATCAATCGTCGCCAAAACCTGGCCTTGCTGCACCTGCTGGCCCTCACGTACGTTCACCGTCAACAACTGCCCATCCACGCGGCTTTTGATCGTTACGGTGTTATACGCAGTCACCGTCCCAAGCTCCGTCAGATAGATTGGCATCGTCCGCGAAACAACGGTCGCAGTCGTCACGGGAATCGCGCGATTTGACTGCTGCTGCGACTTATTCGCGGCATCCGCGACCTCTTGCTGATTGCCCTGGATCTTCCAGTACGCAAACCCAGCCGCGCCGCCCAAAACCAGCACAAGGCCAACCTTGCGGGCGATGCTGCCAAAAGAAGAACCCGCTGGGGTCTTCGGTCCATCCGGAGAGGATGTCTGCGCGTGAGGCGCAACTGCGGTGTCGTGATCCTGATCGCGGGACTCTAAAGTCGGCATAGGGAATATCTACCATTTCTCGGATGAAACCGAACGTTGGACAACAAGGCAAGAATGCCAAAAGGGGGTTCCTAGAAATCATACAGTCGGCTTTGGAATGACGCATCTCGGGGCGCGAGAGTTTCCAAAAACCGGTGTAAGCTATTTTCAGTCCAGCATTTGGTCTTTTTGTCCCATCCATTTCGAACTTGTTTGCAGTCCGGAGCGACATCCTTGCAGCCCGAAAGCACTCCAGCAACACCCGAGAGAGTCGCTTTGCAGCAAGCTGAACCTGCCTCCCACCCTAAAAAAATCCACTCCAAAGTCCCCCTTTGCGTCGATCTCGACGGAACCCTGGTCAAAACTGACACACTGGTCGACTCCGTCCTCGCTCTTGCCCGCCAGAATCCTCGCGCCATCCTCCAGATTCCCGGTTGGCTCGCCCAGGGCAAAGCCGCATTCAAGCAGCACGTCACCAACGCCGTCACGCTCGATGTCGCCTGTCTCCCCTACAACCACCCGCTCTTCGAATACCTCATGCAGCAGCATGCGTCCGGGCGCGAAATCTACCTCGCCACCGCCGCTGACCGAACACTCGCCGACCGCATCGCCCATCACCACCCCATCTTCACCGGTGTCCTCGCCTCCGACGGATCCCATAACCTCTCCGGTGGCAACAAGTTAGCCGCCTTCCGTGCCAAATTTGGCGATCAGTTCTCCTACATCGGCAACGCCAGCCCCGATATCCCCATCCTTACCGTCTGCGTCGAGCCCATGGTCGCGAACCCGACCAGCTCGCTCATGGCTGGCCTCCACAGCGCCAAAGTCGTTCCGGCGCGGATCTTTCGAGACCTGCAGGCCCCCCACAAAGCATGGCTCAAGGCCATCCGGTTGCACCAGTGGGCCAAAAATGCCCTCATCTTCCTGCCCTTCCTCCTCGCCCACGGCTGGAAATCCTCCCACGCCCTCGGCTCTGCAATCGGAATTGTCCTGGCGTTCTTCTCCTTCGGCCTCTGCGCCTCCGCCACCTATATCGTCAACGACCTCCTCGACATCGAGGCCGACCGCCGCCACCACGCCAAGCGCCTCCGCCCCTTCGCCGCCGGCAATCTCTCCGCCTTCGCCGGGATCGGGGTCGTCTGCCTCTTCCTCTTCTCCTCGGTTGCCGTAGCAATCTCGCTGCCGTACATCGCCGCTCACTTTGGCGCGGCGATAGAGGCCCCGCACACCTTCGTCACCTGGCTCCTCGTCTACGCCGTCACCACGACCGCCTACTCGCTGGCTCTTAAGCGGGTCGTCCTAGTAGACGTGGTTGTCCTTGCCGGCCTCTACACGGTCCGCATCTTCGCCGGCGGTGCAGCAGGCGCCGCCGAAGTCTCCAAGTGGCTCGGCGGCTTCTCCGTCTTCTTCTTCCTCTCGCTTGCCTTCGTCAAACGCTTCGCCGAGCTCGAAAACCTCCGTCTCCGCGACAAGGCCCCCACCAACGGTCGAGGCTACCTCCTCGACGACATAGAGCAGCTCCGAGCTTTCGGAACCTCTGCCGCCTACGCCTCAGTCGTCGTGCTCCTCGTCTATATCTCCAACCTCGACACCCACCTCTACAAAAACGGCGGACGCCTCTGGCTCCTGCTCCCGGTTCTCCTCCTCTGGGTCTCGCAGCTTTGGCTCCTCGCCGCCCGCGGAGAACTCAACGAAGACCCCGTCGTCTACGCCATCACAGACAAACGCTCCCTGCTCCTCGGAGTCCTCGTAGCCGCCGTAGTCTTCTCCGCCCTCTAGCCGAGGTCATTCTGAGCAAAGCGAAGAATCTCAGTATTTCGCCGTTGCCCGCCTGCAACCCGCCCAAACTCCTTCCGTGCCCCATTCATCGCAGCCCCTCCGCGATGAGTGGGAAAGTAACCCTCCAACCTGCATCTTTCCCCTCCCGGCCCCATTCATTTACTCTTAATGCTGCCATCATGACCGACGCCATCCCCCAACTAGCCTCCTACGACGACTCCGCTCTCAACCAAGCCTTCGCGACCCTTGCCGCAGAAGTCACCTCATCCGTGGCCACCGAAGACCCCGAGGCCTTCCGCCTCCACTGGCTTGGGCGCAAGCAGGGCCGTCTCAAGCTCGTCTCTGACGCCTGGCTCAAGTCCGCGCCCGCCGAGGCCCGCAAGCCTCTCGGCATCCGTTTCAACCAGCTCAAGCAGCAGATTGAGGCCGCACTCGACGCGCCAACCGCAAATCGCCAAGTGTATATACAAAACTGTATAGACATTTCCCTTCCCGGCACCGTTCGGACCCCCGGCATCCCCCACCCGCTGCTCACCACCATGGACCGCGTCGTCGAAGTCTTCCATCACCTCGGCTACTCGACCTCCCTCGGCCCGCAGGTCGAATCCGACTTCTACAACTTCGAAGCCCTCAACTTCCCGCCAAACCACCCGGCGCGCGATACGCAGGATACCCTCCAGATCGCTGGCCAGTCTCCCAAACCCTCGCGCGACCGTTTGCTGATGCGCACCCATACCAGCCCTGTCCAGATCCGCTCCATGCTCGCCGGGCCTCCGCCACTACGCCTGGTAATCCCCGGCAAGGTCCACCGCAACGACGCCGCCGACGCCACGCACTCGCCCATCTTCCACCAGGTCGAAGGTCTCTGCGTCGACACCAATATCACCTTCTCCGACCTCAAGGGCACCCTCGACCACGCCATGCGCGCCCTCTTCGGTTCGGCAGTCAAAACCCGCTTCTTCCCCAGCTTCTTCCCGTTCACCGAGCCTTCCGC
>JAYVZU010000365.1:0-13377 GCA_043783075.1 Rhodanobacteraceae bacterium | reverse complement strand
AGATGATTGGGGCGGAGTGCTCCGGGAGAACGGCTCTTGCCCTATCGTTCCTAGCGCAGTTCACGAAGGCGGAGAGAGTCTGTGCGTGGATCGACGTGTCGAACGCGCTGAGTCCTGAGTCAGCCGCTGCATCCGGCATAGACCTGAAACGGCTTCTCTGGGTTCGCTGCGGCGTACAGCCTACCAGCCAACCTGCGTCACCTCCTCAAGGTGACTTCGCACTACCAGAGAAGTATCTTGCCCCGCCAGCAGCAAAGAGAGGGCTGCACGGTGGCGGGTTCGGCCCTCATCCTCGGACTGAAACAAAGGGCCTGCCCGATGGAGTCGGCGACTTGCTGCGACGCGATGCCGCGGCTCCTCGGTGTGTCGAGCCGCAACAAAGGATTCGGGTCGAACGAGAGACTGTTGAGCCGAATACCTTCCGGCCCTCCAAACGCTACAGTCCTTCAACCCCCACGGCGGAGTCCGGTGCCCGAAGACAGTCATGCTTTGCAGGTCAGCTGCTCATAAGTCGCCGCCTGACCGCGTCGCCAAGAGGCAAAGTCTCGCCGTGAAGGACTAGCAGTGTATACTTGCCGGAAAACGCCACGTTACAGGAAGAGGCAGCCATGCTTGCGACAGCTCCCCGATTCTATTCAATTGCCCGTTGCGCCGGGAGACTTTACGTCATTTTGGCGCTTCTAATATTGTGTAACGCGACTTGGTCGCGAGCCCAGGATAGCTCTGACTTGAATAGTCAACGCGCTCGCACTTTGTATGCTCAAGGACAATTTGCGGAACTCGGAGACTATCTCAAAGATTACTTGAGGCACAATAGCGCCGACTCGCGGGCTAGAGCTATGTTAGCGATGGTGTTCCTCCGGCTGAACGAACGCGATAGCGCCATGGCAGAGTTAGCGACTTTACAAAGCTCTGGCGAGACGGCAAAGAAGTACGTAGCTCAGATCGAGCAACTTCTCGGGGCGCTTCAACAGCAGGAACAATCGAGGGAGAACCTACGGAAGGCCCTTGACAAATACGATGTCCAAGCTGCAATCAAAGCTGTAGATCAACTGAAGGCATCTCCGCTCCAGACTGGGATACTTTACGCCTATCTCGATATGTATCAGGGCAAATTCGACGAAGCTCGAACATCGCTTATGAACATCAGCACCGACCGTCTCACGGATAAGCAATCAATCAAACTCTTACTGAACCAGGTGGAGGAAACTCAAAAGAAGCATGCCGAAAGCATGAATCGTATAGAGACATATTTGTATTCTGAGTACACGTCAAGTGTGTGCAATTCTTTTCTCTTGAACGAGAAGGAAAGTCATAATGGCAAATACCCTTTTGTCAGCGCTCGTCCGTTGCAGCAATATGAGCGCGATGTTGTCGACCTTGCAACGATTTCTCCTCTCGAGCCGCGGGTCATGGATCTGACTTTTCATGCGTCCCTCTTAGGTCAAAACTATAAGGTCGTCGAACAGTTGGGAGATCAGGTTCTTGGTAGCAAAGGCAAACTGAGCATACCGTTTCTTTCGCAGAACAGCTATTTCTACCTCACAGTTGACTCCGTGCACAGGAGGATCTTCACGGAACCCGATCAGGGTCACACTTTGATGGTCTATTACGATTATCCTGCACTTGTTGCCTCCGATTACACGCCATTTATGATATTTCATGCTGGCGCTGCAAAGACGCATGCCAATCAAGCGCGATGGTACGAAAAGGAAATGCCTTTCGATTTGACGTTTGATGAAATTACTACTTTGAGCCAAAGCGCGAAGGACTGGCGTGGAGGACTGGCAGCACATTCGTTTGCTGTTAAATTCAGCCCAACTGCTGTTGCCCCGAATTATCTGCTCATGAATGAGATGGCTTGTTTATACGGTGAAGAAGCTCAGCGCACCGCAACGAGAAATCTCGGCCTATTCCTTGTACATGTTCTTGAGCCACATAAGATTCGAGCAGACTTAGTAGACCCTGCCAAGCATACATTGGATAGCAATGCACTATTGTTTAGCACGATGGCGGGACTTTACGGGACTGCAGCTCAAAATAGCGGAAATGCTCTCGACATGCAAAATGCTGCACTCTTGAGTTCAGTGGCACGTGCTGAAGATCAAAAGGCTCGCGAGTTGAGACGCGATCAGACATTAGGCCGAGCCGCTTGGTATCAAGCGATGGATACGGCAGGCTTTTCGGTTTCTACTGAGCGCATTTTCGCGGGAATTGAAGAGCTTATGGGGCTTAGTTGAAACTGTCGCTTCGGCTCTCATCAAGCCTTAGGTCTGTCTCCCGAGGAGGATAGCATTGTGGGTCGTAGCGTTTTCTGGCTGATCATCTTCGCTCTTCGAGCTACACTCGCTCCGTGTCAGTCATGCCCCAACTGGTCTGCAAGATTCGATGGCATTACCGATCAGGCGGTGTTAAGTGCCCTTAGGGTGAATCAGCAAGCTGGCTGGAATGTGATGATTGATGCCTCTGGAGGACCGCTGGTCACTCTAAAGTCTGGTCAATATACGCTTGCGATCCTTAATCAGCGTCTTCCGAATAACTTGAGTATTATCCGAAGTCTCTCTGCATCTGGTCAGGTCGGTCGAATTAGCGCCAGCGATTGTTCTGAAACGGGTCCATTGAGCGCTGCAAAGTGCGACTATTATCAAACTCAACAACAGATTTTGGCCATTCAGGGAACTATAGACATAGTCGGGTGTTATGCAGCACACGGTGATTCAATGAGTAGTGGCCAGAGTCGGAATTTACAAGCGGCAACTCGCTCAGGAAGCGCGGCGACCACCGGCGTGGCAATGGCATTAGGCGCATTAGATAACATATTGGCATCCCGAAAAGCGGATGCGTCTGAAGATTCCCAGCCGGTGCAACCTCCTGACTTGAGCGCCACGGTTTCACCTCTAGATTCAACCGCTGTACACAACCTCATGGCAGCCAATTCGACGAAGGCCGGTCTGATCTCAGACGCCTTCGACAGGCTGTCGGAGAAAGACTCAGATGAGGGAAATGGCAAAGCTGAGGACGGCAAGAATATGCTCGACGCGTCCAACCATCTCAAACCGCAGTTTGTAGGAATCACAAGCGGCTCGTCAGCGGAAAGTTCGTTCGTTTCTGGCGGTGTGACAGACGGTAAGCCAATTGTGGGAAGTGTAAGTGCTGAAAGCAATCTGTCAGATTGTCACGCCACTATAGATGCAACTTTGAACGGAGGCGATCCCGCCGCAGGTGGAATAGTGCTGAGATTCAGTGTCAAAGTCGGTTCCGGAGTGCGCCCCGCGACTGAATTTGGCGGTGTGGTATTGCCGCCTGGCCAGAAAGTGGGATACGAGATTGAAACGACGATTAGGACCTCGGCTGGAAACGTTGAATCTACTCGGCAGCGCTTTGAGGCGACTTTATCGGTGGGCCTGGGCGATGCGACAGTATTTGTTCCCATATCCGGAACACAAGATACACGGGATGAACTCCTGGGTTGGCGAGTGGTAAAGGTCACCTGCCCGGCGACTTCTGGTGCTGCGACTCCAACTAACTGTCCCGCGCTCCTCGACTTTCGAGACCACGAGTTGGCAAGCCAGCAACTCGTGCTAATCAAGAAATACGGAGTTTACGACCAAGGTAAGGGAATGATCGAAAGCATTCGACAGCAACTCATCGAAGACGTTAGCGACGGTGTTGGTGAGCATCAACAGTTGCTGATCAAAATAACCGCACTTACTGACTTTGCTTCAGGCGTGTATGGTATTGCTTTTCCTGAGGGGAAAGCAATACAGTCAGCGGCTTCCCTCAGTCAGAAGGTATACAAAGGGATCAATGATCTAGGAGATGACGTTCTCGCCGTTAAGGATATTGAGATGAAGGATCTCTTGTCAGCCGTCGTCCAACAGACTCCCAATCTGAATCCGATGGAGACTTTAGGCAAGACTATCTACTCGTTAGCTAAAGACATGCAGGATTTGAGGGAGCAGCGGGAGCTAAAAGAGATGTTCGTAGCACAATTAGACAAGCTCGACGGTCAGATGGCAAGCTATGACGAGGCAATGCGGCAAGCCCTCGCAGGGTCTAATGCTATCGACGAGACTCGGAAGGGGATCACCATGGCATGCGCTGTGCGTAGCGGAACGCCGTAGTAAAGTGGGTTGGCAGTCCAACGGATGCGTAGGTGATTTCCGACTGAGTAGGTGGTCGATCAACCCTTTTAGATAGCGCCTACCCCAATCCGCCTCTTGAGGGGCGTTACCGCGTCGTAACGGCTTGCGCTTCAGTTTCGCTAATCCTCGATAGCTTCTTGCACGATGACCTCTGTACAAGTCGCCATAATTCGCCCCGGCCCCATCGTGCGGAAGATGATGCACCCCTATATGCGGCGTCAGAAGAAAGAGGCCGTGACGTATCCGCACCCTTCGCTGGAACCCGTGCTCAAGCGGACGCTTGGCGTTCCTCTCTTCCAAGAGCAACTGTTACGCATAGCGATGACAGTTGCCAACTTTCCGGCGCTGAGGCGGAAGAGTTGCGCCGCGCCGTAGGGATGCGGCGGTCCTGGGAGCGGATGAAGAGTCTCGAAGGCAAACTCCGCGCGGGCATGACGACCAACGGACTCGATGCTGCGACCCAGGAGAACATCATTCAGAACATCAGTTCGTTCGCGCTATACGGTTTCCCTGAGTCCCACGCGGCCAGCTTCGCGCTGATTGCGTATGCCTCGGCCTATCTGAAAGTGAAGTATCTCGCCGCGTTTACTTGCGCGATCTTGAACAATCAGCCGATGGGGTTCTATATGCCCGCCGTGCTGGTGAAAGACGCGCAACGTCACGGATTGCGCGTTAGGCCAATCGACATTCAGGTGTCCGATTGGGCTTGCACCATCGAACATGAGGTCGATGGTACGCTCTCGCTGCGGATGGGCCTGGGCTACGCTAAGGGTCTGCGGCGTCAGTCCGCAGAGGCCGTCGTTGCGACTCGTTCGCAAGACGGCATCTTCCGCTCTGCGGAAGACCTCGCGTTGCGCGTTCCCCTGCTCAACCGCAAAGAGCTAACCCTGCTGGCGCGTGTGGGTGCTCTCAACAAGCTCGATGGAATCGAGCATCGCCGGGATGCTCTGTGGCAGGTGGAACGCGCCGGCAAACTGGAAGGGCCGCTACTCCGGCAGAATAGCGACTGGCTCCGAGAAGCCTCCGATGCTCTGCCTCTAGCTCAGATGAATACGGAGGAGCGTCTAGTAGCCGATTACGCCGGGACTGGCCTCACAGTTGGGAAACATCCCATGCACTATCGACGCCAGGAATTGCAGGCGCGAAACGTGCTCTCGGCCGCTGAACTTCGCCGCTGTCGGGATGGCGAGTACGTCAAAGCGGCGGGGTGCGTCATCGCCCGCCAGCGGCCCGGCACGGCCAAGGGTTTCATCTTTATCTCGATGGAAGATGAAACCGGCATTGCGAACGTCATCGTGACGCCTGACCTCTACGAGAGAGAGCGGCTGACCGTAGTGCGGAGCAAGTTTCTACTGGCAGAGGGCGTGCTGCAAAATCAGGACGGTGTGATTCATGTGAAGGCGACGCGGCTCACGGCGCTGGTCGATAGCGCGATGGAAATGCATTCGCATGACTTTCACTGATTTCCAGCGAACACTTCTCCAACTTTCGATACCGATGCGAATCGGCGATTTAGCGGTCGTTGAGTTGTATCTCCCAAAACAATGAGCAGTTTAGTCGCGCAGGAGAGACAATAGGTGACATATGTTAGACACCCTCATTCTCAGCTCTTCAGCGAGCTTTACACGCGAGTTTGAGCGCTGTTGCCGCGAGTACGGCCAGCTCCATATCGCTACTGCCTGGTGCGGCAACCCGGAGAAGGGGTACGGTCTTCCATTCACGCATCTCAAGCGCTTCAAAGGGAAGATCACGGCGATCGTTGGCAGGGCGTTCGACCAGACCCATCCTGACGGCATAGAATTCTTCAGGGCGCGCAAGGCCGATCTGAGGGTATTCAGGGACGGCGCAGTCCTGTTTCATCCCAAGGTGTATCTGTTTTCCGCAGCGGACAGGGTGGCGCTGTTTGTCGGCAGCTCGAATTTCACCTTCAGCGGATTTTACGCCAATGCCGAAATCAACGTCCTGATGGAAGGGACTGCGGGTTCGCCGGACGCGCAAGGATTCGCTGAATTGCGGCAGCAGTTGAAAGCGTGGCATTCAGAGCCGTTTTCCTTTATCCCATCGGATGCATGGCTTGCGGATTATCGGAAGAAGTTCGACCTGAACCAGCAGGCGCAGAAGCGCTCTCCGGTCCGAACGGCGCTCCAGTATGAGGAGCAGGTTTCGCCCGCGAGCTGGCTCACACACGCCACCTGGGACACCTACTATCAAAAAATCCTTGACGGCTTGGACGAGCACAATCGGGACAAGCAGGAAATGCTCGATTTTTTCAAGACGGTGCGCGAGAACTTACCTTTGCCCTGGACTGCCGCCATTTTTGATGATCTCGAACGGCGGAGGATGATCGGCGGGTATTCGCCGTATGGCTGGTTTGGTCACGTTGGCGCGTCAGGACAATTCCGGCACTTGCTTGCAGGCGGCACGGCAGCCCAGAAACGCACCGTCGTTGACGTTATCAACGAGATCGGCAACATTCATCCGCCGGTCGATTGGGATCGTCTGGGAAAGTTGCTCGACAGGCTCATCGCCATCGGCCCATCGATGAAAGTGTGGAGTCGGCTGCTATGCCTTGTGCACCCGGACCTTTACTGTACGGTGGCCTCTCCCTCAGTCCGAAAACAGTTGTCGGAAGTGCTGGAGATGGCACAGAGCGGTTTTGAGACGAGGGAAGGGTACGTTAAGTTGCTGCGGCTAATCCACGCTTCGCCGTGGTTCCAGTCACCGAGGCCAAAGGACGCGGACGAGGCTGAGGTGTGGCGAAGACGCACGGCATTCCTGGACGCGATTGTCTACGAGTAGTGAAGTCAGTTTGGTGGTCGCTAGGAGAACGATATGGCAACGAAAGAAGACATTTTAGAGCAGCTTGTCGAGGAATTCCTGATCCACCGAGGCTATTTCGTGCGCCACAACGTCAAGTTTCTCCCGAGGAAAGATCACGCCAACTTCAGCAGCAAGCTCGACTCGAATCATAGCGATATTGACGTTCTCGCGTTCAACCCGCTTCGCCAAGGTGCTGACCGCGTATGGGCAGTGAGCTGCAAGAGCTGGCAGTCGGGCTTCAATCCGGCCGTGAAGATAGAGGAGATCGAACAAAACAAAATCGTGAGCGGCAGAGAAGCGTGGAAGGGCTTTCGGGAACTGGTCAGCCCAAAGTGGTCTGAGGCTTTCGTTGGAGCCATTCAGAAAGCCACTGGCGAAAGCAGCTTCACCTACGTCACCGCCGTGACGAACCTTATTGGAGATGCTTCGCAGTGGGAGCAGAATCCCTCTTTCCGCAAGGCGCTCGCCGACAACCCAATCAAAATAATTACGCTTCGCGAAATGCTCGAAGAGGTTTACGGCCAGCTCAAAACCACTTTGGCTGGGACGGAGGTAGGGCGTATGCTTCAGCTATTTCGTGCCGCCGGCATTCAGATATAGATGTCCCCGCCATGTTTCTAGCGGGTGTGCAGAGGGGCGCAGTCCCTCTGCTTATGCGAAGGATCTGCGGCAGAGGCCGTCGTTGCGACGCGAGCGCAAGATGGTCTTTTCCGCACTGCGGAAGACCTCACGTTGCGCGTGCCTATGCTCGACCGGAAGGGGTCACATTACGCAAGAGTCCTTTGGCGTCAAGCCCGTCGGGTGGGCGGGCATAGTCGCTCCTGCCGTGCAGGAGCAACGCCCAGGGTGGGAAGACGGGCGCAATAAAAAGGGAGCCTGCCGGGTGGCAGACTCCCTTAGTGAATACGCGGAAGCTACGCGGCTTTCGCCTTCTTCGCTGGCTTGGTTTGCGCTGTCCCAACGGCTTTCGTTGGTGGCTTTTCGGAGAGCCTCGCTTTCTCCTTGGCGGCGAACTCATGCTTTACCTTGAGGGCAATCGTATCGGTATCGACCTTGTACGCCTGAGCTGCGGCGCGGATAACCTTGCCTCCATCCGCTTGCTTGCTGGCTGAAAGCAGGATGACGGCTTCGACGATCACCTTCCCGATAACGCCCTCCTCAGCCTTGCGGAGAAAGGAGGCTAACAGCTTCCCTGCGGACTCACCTTCCTTCGCTCTGATGCCTCTGTTCCGGACGACCATCTCCAACCGCTTGTCGTCAAGCAATGGGAGCATCTGTTCGGCGATAAAGAGAAAATCCCGCTTCATCAAACGGACAGGAACGGCGGCGATGATGGTTTGCAGGACACGCATTCCGGTGGCGTTCGCCAGTGCTGCCTCTCTCCGGCTCTTGTCCTGCTCGGCCTTGAAGCTGGCATCAACCTTCGTGGACTGCTTCTTTGGGTGATGAATAGGGCAATCGGCTTCGGCACAGACCCTCCGCACTTCGCCCTTGTCGATACCTTCGGAGACGATGGCTTCGGCGATGAACCTGCACGTTTTGAATTCCGGCTGTTTGGCCTTCTCCGGGGTATCGGGTTTGTCTGCGCGAATCTCAACGTACCTGCTGCGCGTGATGATCTTGCTGCCGTCCTGCGTTTTGCCGTAGGCCGTGCTGATCTGCACAATCTCCGGTTTGGCTGCAATCTGTTTTTGAACGTGCGCCTCCAATTTGGCGGCATAGCAGACGGGATCGGTGCAAGCATCCGCGTTCCCACTCACATCTGAGAAGAGCAGCTTGTTGTGTCCGGTGCGCTTGGGGCAATCGACACAGCTCCCGGCGGCGGGTAGGAGTTGAGCGTTCCGCTTGTCAAACGGTGCCTGTTTGAGCAGCAGGAGGACGTTGTGTTCTATCCAATACTGGAGATGCCGAACGGGAAGGACGATGCGCTTGGCTTTTCCCGCTCCGCCTCCCCAATCCTCACGGAAGCAGCTTGCGAGAGCTGCTTCCTGTTGGGCTGGCTGGAGCTTTGCCAAAAGCAAAGCGTGTCCAACGCCGATCTCCTCTGCATAGAACACCTCAACCACTATCGGGATAAGCTCCGTCAATCGGGCGCGGGTGGCGACGTAAGCGGGTGCCTTGCCTACCTTAGCTCCGATCTGTTCGATGGTGTACTTCGGCTCCTCCAGATTCAATAGCGCATGGAAGCCCTGCGCCTCTTCCAACGGGTGAACGTCACGACGTTGCAGGTTTTCGACTAGCTGAATCTCCAGCACCTGGGCGTCTGTCAGGTTACGGATGCTGCACGGCGCATCATCCTTGCCAGCCTTCTTTGAAGCGGCGAAGCGCCTCCCTCCTACGACAACCTCAAAGTCCCGCTCGGTAACGGGGCGGACGATTAGAGGCTCCAGAACGCCGTGAACGCTGATGCTCTCCGCAAGCTCTCTGAGCGAATCATCTTCGATGATGCGGCGCGGGTTGGTCTTGGATGGAATGAGGACGTTAAGGGGAAGGTTGCGGTACTCGGTTGCGGTGGTGGGGTTCATGGTGGTTCTCCTTGTTCGGTTGGGCGTTCGGGGGCATTAGAGCGAACGGCATCATGCCGTCCGCCCATAGAGAAGGGGCCTAGTTGTCTTGGGGCTGGCCTCCCGCTTCCGGCTCTGCTGTTGGTTCTTCTACTGCGGGGGTTTCGAGTGCGGAGAGAATGACGGCTGCGGCCTTCTGGATGACCTCTAGGCTCTCGGTGAGCAATGCCGCGTTGCCGTGGTACAGGTGGATGTAATCGGCGGAAGCTCTGCCCGTATCGAGACCGATGGTTCTGCTAACAACAAAAGCGATTGCCTCGGCTTCGGTTTCGCGTACTACCTTCGTGGTGGCGGTGCGCCGCTCGGCCTTGTGCAACATCTCATGCGCTTATGTAGTGCTCAACATAAGCGCATTTATGTTGTGTTGAGAATTATGTTGTGTAGCGGGCTCATCGCCGGTGGACATGCGGCTCTGAGCCCTGCGAACACAACATAATTATTAGAGGGAGCGTAGGAAGGTGAGCAGCGAAGGGTCGTCTTTCCATCGCTTGCTGGTTGTGGGTGCCGTGCTGAAGGTGTTGGAATGGGCAAGGATCTCAGCTTTACGTTGCAGGTCTACTTCGGCGTAGATGTTGGTGGTGTCGATGGAGACGTGTCCGAGCCATGCGCGTATGGTGTTGATGTCGACGCCGGAGCGCAGCAGATGCGTGGCGGTTGTGTGCCGGATGGTATGGGGGCTGATCGGTCTGCGCAGCAGCGATGGATGCGAAGCCGATGCGGCGCGAACATGGTTGCGTAGCATCCAGTGGATGCCGTGGCGTGTGATCGCATCGCCTAGGCGGTTGAGGAAAACGGGTTGGTCGGGCGAGCGGCTCCGCACGAGTGTGATCAGCGCGTTGACGGTAGCGGGCCAGAGCGGGCAGCGGCGTATCTTGCGGCCCTTGCCTCTCAGTTGTACGTCGCCGAGTTGGTTGGGACGCAAGTTCAGATCTCCGATCAACAAAGACGCTGCTTCTGAGACGCGAGCACCGGAGTTGTACAGGAGCAGCAGGAGAGCATGATCTCGCCGGCCTTGCTCGGTGCGGCGGTCCGGAGCCGCTAGGATGGCATCCATCTCGGGCTTGTCCAGGTAGGAGAGTTCGTTTCGTGTGAATCGCTTGAATGGGACGGCTCGTATCTGGCTGCACCAGGCGATATGTTCGGGGCTGCGTTCGGCGATGAATCGCGCCATCGCGTGAACGGCCGCGAGACGCTGGTTGCGTGTGCGGATGGAGCATCTTCGGCCCTGTTCGAGATGATCGAGGAAGCTTCTCAGCACCTCACTTGATAGGTCCGGGACATCGAGCCGATCCACCGGCCTGTTCCACTGAGCTGAGGCATAGGGCATCAGCAGCGTGAGCGTGTCTCGATAGCTTCGTTGCGTGTTCCTGCTCAGGTTACGTTCCTCAATCAGATGATCGAGGAGAAAACGCTTGACCCATGGGCCCAACAATCCGGACTTAGACATAGGGCACCTCTGGTCTGGCGTAGCGTTCAAAGCATAGGCTCGCCTGTTCGAGCAGTTCCGTGGTCATCGTGAGATAACGCTGTGTATCGCGGAGTCTTCCGTGCCCGAGATAGATCGATAAGTGAGGCAGGAGTCGCTGAACGTTCTTGCCTTCGCGGTACCAGGTGACGAGGCGAACGACTGCGAAAGTATGGCGGAAGTCATGCAGCCTTGGCTGGAAGGTGGCAACGTTGGAGCGCGATACGCCTGCTTGTTCACGAAGCCGCTTGAAGACGAGCTCCGCAGTCTGACGCATGATGGGCGCTCCCTTCACGGTTCCGAGAAGCGGGGTCATTTCAGAGCGAGATCGCTGCGGCCACTGGCGTTCGATGTAGCTGCACAGGACGCCGCGAAGATCGTCGCCAACCGGGACGAAGCGGCTCTTGAAGAACTTGGTCTCACGGATGGTCAGAACCCCGGTGCCGGTGTCAAAGTCGGCCAGTGTGAGACGGAGCGCTTCGCTGATGCGTAGACCCGTTCCGTAGAGAAGCAGCAGGAGTGTGCGTACTGTATGGGGTTCAAGCAGCCAGCGATATCGATGCCGCGAATCGGCAGCATCGATCAGTTGTTCGATGTCATGGTTAGTGTAGATATAGGGCTGAAAGGCCTCCGGCATCTGCGGCACGCTGAGTGGCAGCGGGCAGCTCGCGCAGTAGTCGCGGGCCAGTGCGTAGCGATAGAACGCCTTCAACGTGTGGTACTTCGAGAACCAGAAGGTGGTGAGAGTGCCCTTGCCTTCGAGGAAGCGCAGCACCGGCGTGGGCTCGATGAGATGCATCTCGCAATCACCAATGGTCTTGACAAAGGCCCGGAGGCGGACCGCTTCGCCACAAAATCCCATGCCAAGGGAGCGCTTGTGCAGGATGTACTGTTCGACTGCTTGAGAGAGGATCACAGGAGACCTCCGAGGCTGATCGCGGCCACTCCGCGCAGGGCTTCGATGCTGCCTCGCATCTGGATCGGCGTAGCGGCTCGTTCGCTGTTCGCCGCGAACTCCACCAGGCCCGTCAGCGGGAAAGATCCTACTTCACGCAGCGCGGTCAGGTCGACCTTGGCGTATATCTGCGTGGCGGCCAGCGAGACATGCCCGAGGTGATCGGCGATCTCCTTGAGTGACACGCCCTCGGCTAGCAGATGCGTCGCGCAGGAGTGCCGTAGCGCATGTGGGCCATAGCATGGCAGCACAAGCCCAAGTCGATGCAGGCGGTTGCGTACCATCGTGCCGAATCCTGCAGCAGTAAGGAATCGATAGGGTTGAACCTGAGTCAGAAAGACCTCTCGCAACGTACACTTCGGCCGCACCTCGCGGAGATATCGCAGGATAGCTGCCCCGACTTCGCGTATGAGCGGATAGTGCTGACTCTTGCGCTGCTTGGGACGCCGAATGCAGAGGATCTCGCGCTCCCAGTCGATGTCCTCAAGGCGAAGGTGGCGCACTTCGCCGCTGCGTACGCCGTAGACTGCGACGACCAGCAGCATCGCGTGGTCTCGGATCTGGCTGGGCGTGTCGCCCATGCACGCGGCCAGCAGCCGTTGCACATCGTTCCATGCCGGACCTCGTGGGAGACTCTCCAGCCGGTAAATGCGAGGCGCATCGAGTGCTGCAAGGCCCGTCCGGCACCAATGCTTCGACTCGGCATAGCGGAAGAAGTTGCGCAGCTTGGCTACGTGAAGAGCGATGCTGGTCCGCTTCAACTTCTGTTGCGTCAACGACTGACAATACCTGGAGATATCTTCGAGAGTGACTTCTTCCAGCGGCTTCTCCTGCTGATCGATCCACTGTAGGAACTCACTGACGCACCTCTCGTAATGGTGAAGAGTGCTTGGCGAAAGACACCGTTCATGCCGCTGAAACTGAAGAAAGGCATCTAGCCGCGCGGTATAAGCAACTTCTGGCCGCGACTCACGCAACCTTCCAAGCATGCGAAGCAAGCCAGCCGCGTGGTACACAAACTGTCGCTCGCCGACGTGACGGCATCTTGAAGAACGTTGCGTGGTCTTCGCCCATGCTGCTGCGGCAGCTTCTATAGCAACCAGAGTGATCTCTGGCTGGTCTAGTCGAAGATGGTATGCGACGGCAAGAAGTAGCTGTGCAATGTTCCGTAGCGTCTTCCGTGATCGACCTTCGTCGAAAAGATGCTTCAGATAGAACTGGCGCTCAGCTGCAAACGGCGAAGAGTGGTGGCGGGCGATAGCAGCGCCTCGCCCAAATATCTGCTCGAACATGGTGGTCTCCTTGGGTGAAATCATCCGCCCAGTATCGCCACCTTCATCTAGTTATGTTATGTCCAGAACCTGCAGGCCCAATAAAGACGAACCCTCGCAGTCGCTACACAACATAACTGCCAACACAACATAAGTG
>JAYVZU010000364.1:0-13381 GCA_043783075.1 Rhodanobacteraceae bacterium | reverse complement strand
GTGGCACAAGGCTGCGATGTTCGAGAAAAAGCAGAATGTATTCGACGACTGGTATGCGGCTGCTGAATATTTGATTGCTAACAAATACACTTCGCCGTCGCACTTTGCGATCCGTGGTCGATCAAATGGCGGGCTGTTGATGGGCGCTTCGATGACCCAACGGCCGGAGTTGTTTGGTGCTATCTGGTGCGGCTATCCATTGCTGGATATGTTGCGGTACCAGAAGTTCCTGATTGGGCGCACATGGATTACTGAGTATGGCAATGCAGAAAAACCTGCGGACTTTGGATATATCTATAAATACTCGCCGTACCACCATGTTGTGGCGGGGAAGAAGTATCCGGCAATTCTCTTTTTCACTGGCGACGGAGACACTCGGGTAGACCCGATGAATGCTCGCAAGATGACTCCGCTGATTCAGGAGGCATCAGGTTCAGGGCGGCCGATCCTGCTGCATTATTCGCTGAAGGGCGGACATAGCGCCGGTGTCAGTCAGACGCAGTTGGTGGAGGACTATGCCGATGAGATGGCGTTCCTGTGGACGGAGACAAAGTAGGTCTAAGTCTGTTGCAGTTTCGCTTCCAGCTGGCTGAGTCTCTCTTCGAGGATGCGGACGCGCTCTTCGAGCGAGCCGGTTTCAGTGCGCTGTGGAAGTGGCTGTGCTGCTGGGTCGCCTAGCAGGTGCATCCAGCGGGCTTCTCTTGATCCCGGGGCCTTGGGGAGTACGGCCACCAGTGGGGTTTCGCGGGCGGCGAGGCGGTCGAGCGTGGACTGGACGGATGCTAGCTCGTCGAACTGGTGCATGCGGTCGGAGCGGCTGCGGAGCTCGCCGGGTGTTTGGGGCCCGCGGAGCAGGAGCAGGCATATGACGGCGGTCTCGTCGCGGCGCAGGTTGAGGACGGTGCGGATGCGGTGCTCGTAGCGGGGCGCGCGGCCAGAGTCACGGGCGGCAGCGACGAACTCCAGATCCTGCAGGATGTGGAGTGCGGTGCGGACCTCGTCCTCGGTCATGTCCATTACGGGGTCGCGGCTGGAGCGCTGGTTGGCAGCGGCGATGAGCGAGTTGACCGTGAGCGGATAGGCGTCGGGAGTGGTCATCTCCTTTTCCATGAGGGCACCGAGGACGCGGAGGCTTGGTTGGTCGAGAGGCATAGATTTCAGGTTACCGGAAGTGGTGGGAAGTCGTACAAAACAGGGGTCCGCCTCCCCTACCCCCTGAAGTATGTAAAGTCCGGATGTAAAGGGGTTAAGTCCGGACTTGGTGGGTTGTTCGAAGTGCAACTACGGAGATTCTGGCTTCGCCAGAATGACGTTGTGTCTGTGTGTGGAGCCTGTTTTAAGGATACGGGATTGGGGGTAGGGAATATGCCATTTATCTTTCGAGCTAAGTGGTTGATTGGATGAGGGTTGGGGGTGCTGGTAAAAGAAAATCGCTTGACACGCGATTTTGCTGGTGTTGTTGAGGGTTCGGCGGCTGCTGGTGGACCCCACCTCAATCCCGGTGGGGCTGGGAATGAGATGGGGCACCCGGGTTGGCGGCCGCAAAGACCGGTCCGAGGAGGCTCATGATCTGGTCTGCCGTGGCCTCGGAGGAGATTCTGTCGGGGGTCCGGACCCATTCTTTTGCCGCGCCGAAGATGGCCCAGCTTAGCGTGGCGGCAAGGATGGACGGTGACACACCGTTTGAAGGTGGGTGGCGTTCGATACCTTCCGCGAGCATCCGGCGGACGACGGAGATGACGGCGGCCTCCATGTGTGGCTCCATCTGCATCTGACGCTGACATTCGAGCCGGGGCATGGTTGTGAGATAGTCGCAGACGCCGAGAACGATTGCGCGGAGGGCAGAGCCGCAGTTTCCGTCGAAGGTTACGCCAAGGATTGCGAGCAGATTGGCGAACCGTTGCGCGACCATGCACCCTAGAAGCGCGAATTTGTCTGGGTAGTGGTCGTAGAATGTGGCGCGGTTAACGGTTGCTGCTTTTGCGATATCCTGCACCGAGATTTTGTCGAAGTCCCTTTCGGTCAACAGCTTGCCTAACGCCTGCTGGAGGAGCAGACGGGTGCGTTTGATCCGGGGATCGACTGTCTCTATAAACCCTTCTTGCATATCGTCCGTTTCAGACTATTAAAAATCTCCGAAGTCATTTGTCAACGCGACATTTGGTGCCTATTTATAAATCGACAGACGTTGTTTAGACATCAGAGGTCGTATATGAGATTGAAATGCCCAAAACTCTGCTTCACCTCGATTCCAGCCCTCTCGCCGAGACCTCCATCTCGCGCCACCTTAGCGCGGAGTTCGTCCGTAATTGGAAGCTCGCCAACACTAACGGTGTCGTGATCAACCGCGACACGACGACCACGGCCATCCCGCCGGTGACTGCGGCGTGGGTTAGAGCAGCTTACACGCCGGAGGCGGCTCTGACTCCGGATCAGCGGGAGTTGCTGTCTCTCTCCGACAGCCTGATTGCAGAGCTTTTTGCGGCCGACGAGTTTGTTCTCGGGGTGCCGATGCACAACTTCTCGATCCCCTCGATGCTGAAGCTGTGGATCGATCAGATTGCTCGGGTGAACAAGACGTTTTCGTACGCGACGGGTCGTCCGGTTGGGTTGCTGACCGGCAAACGGGCCACGATTCTTGTTGCCTCTGGCGGATCGTATGATGCCGGGACTGCGATGGCCTCGTACAACCATGTTGAGCCGTACCTGCGGACGGTGCTTGGCTTTCTTGGCGTTACGGATGTGATGGTGATCTCTACTGGCGGAGCTGCGGCGCTGAAATATGGCGCAGACCGCGCGGAGTTTCTTGCTCCGCATGTTGCTGCCGTTCAGGCCCAGTTTCAGCCTGCTTAGGGGTCTGGCGCGAAGGACATCGAAATCTACCGCCGCCCGAAACGCCACTACGGAGATTCTGGCTTCGCCAGAATCTCCGTAGTGGGTGGGTTGAGTCTGGAGCAATAGAAAAATTATTCAGTCTCCAAACCGCCTCCTACTGAGCAAAACAAAATGGCCGCCCGTGGAGGGCGGCCGTTGTGTTGAGGCGTTGAGTTTGAGTTAGGCTGCGGGAGTTGCCACTTCGTCGGGGGCATCGCTCTTGATGGTGACCTTGACGTGAGCGGTGACTTCGCGGTGCAGCTTGATGGGGACGTGAAATTCGCCGAGCTGCTTGAGGGGCTCTTCGAGTGCGATCTTACGCTTGTCTACTTCGTAGCCGAGCGCTTCGAGCTGCTGGGCGATATCACCGGAGGTGACGGAGCCGAACAGGTGATCGTTCTCGCCGACCTTGCGCTCGTAGGTGAGTTCGACTGCGTCGAGCTGCTTGGCGACATCTTCCGAAGCGGCCTTTTCCTTGATGGACTTGCGAACTGCCGAGCCCTTCATCTGCTCGATGACAGCCTTGTTGGCGGCGGTCGCCTCGATGGCGAGCTTACCGGGCAGCAGGTAGTTACGTCCGTAGCCGTCGGCAACGTTTACCACGTCTCCGCGGTGGCCGAGCTTGACTACATCTTCTTTCAGGATGACTTCCATTGTGTTTCTCCGTAATTGCTTTGGCTAAGCCGCGTGGCGGCAATAGTTAGAACCGGGCTGCGAAGGCGAGCAGGGCAATGTTGCGCGACTGCTTGATGGCGAGCGAGACGCGGCGCTGGTGGGTGGTGCAGACACCGGTGAGGCGGCGCGGAACGATCTTGCCACGCTCTGCGACGAAACCCTGGAGGAGGCGGACGTCGCGGTAGCTGATGGAGTCGATCTTCTCTGTGCAGAACTTGCAGACCTTCTTGCGGCGGAAGAACTTGCGTCCGCCAGGACCGCCGCCGGGACCGCCGGGGGGACGCGAACCGCCGGGGCCGCCAGGGCCGCCTGCGGGACGTGGCGCGCGGGGCGTATAGGTTGAGGGTGCGGAGGCTGCAGGCGCTGCCTGCTGCTCCGGTGCGTTGGTGGTTTCGTCAGCCATGATCTTGTTTCCTCTCGATATCGGTGCGGGGCCCGATCCACGCTCCAGACTCGCTGGGGAGCCTCTGAATGCCGGTCCTTGCGGACTTAGCAGAAGCGCGGGTGGGACGTTGTGCTGCGTTGCGCGAAGCCGATGGGTTGGCGTCGCTAAAACTTAGGCGGGTACGACGGCTTCGGCGGCAGGCGCTTCAGCAGCGGGGGTCTCGGCAACTTCTGCTACAGGGGCCGGAGCCTCTGCTGCGGGAGCTTCCGCGGCGACTGCGTCCATGGAGACGACGCGGGCGGGCTGGGCTGCCGGGATGGCCGAACGCTTGACGTGGGTCTCGCGATGAGCCTTGATCTTGGCGAGACGCTTCTCTTCTTCGTCCATGCGGACGGTGATGAACTTGATGACGGGCTCGGAGACGCGGAGGCGGCGCTCGATCTCGGTGATGAGCTTGCCTTCTGCGGCGATGTTGAGGAGAACGTAGAAGCCGTCGTTGAACTTGCGGACGGTGTAGGCGAGGCGGCGACGACCCATCTTCTCGGTGGAACGGATCTCTCCGCCGCCATCGGTGACGTTCTTCTGGAAGCCTTCGATCAGCTTGTCGAGGTCTGCTTCTTCAACGTCGGGGCGGACGATGAACATGATTTCGTAAGTGCGGCTCATGGGTTCTATTTCTTTCTGCGAAGTTCTGCTTCGCACCGTGATGCCTGTGGTTTGGCGTCAGTCGGTTTGGAACTACAAGGGAAGAGGGAGAAGGGAAGAGGGAAGAGAAGACTCCCGGTGCCCGACTCACGTTTACTACTGCGCCGTGGGATCGTCTGACGTGCCGCCGATCTTCCGGTTGAACTCGTTCATGGCCTTCTTTGCGCCATCCTTCAAAATCATCTCGACTGCGCGAACCGCGTCGTCGAGGACGATGTCTAACTCCTGCAACTGCATCTTGCGCATGGGCGAGAGCAGGTAATCTGTGCCGCCGGCCTTGATCTCCCGGCCGGTTACGGTGGGGGGCTTGCCGATCCCGATTCGGACGCGGAGGAACTCATCCGAACCGAGCGAGCTGAGGATCGACTTGATCCCGTTGTGGCCTCCGGCTGAGCCGCGTTCGCGAATGCGAATTTGGCCGAGGGGGATGGCTAGCTCGTCGTACAGCACAATTAAATCTGTGGCTGGTTGATCCAGCTCTAGTTCACGAAGTAAAGCGACTACGGAGAGTCCACTCAGATTCATGAAGGTCTCTGGCTTTGCGAGCAGAACCTCCTGCCCTGCCAGAGTGGTCTTTGCGGTAAGCGCCCGGCCTCGCCGATTGCTACCCTGCGCCCCGCAGACTTCGGCGAGACGATCTATCGCTAGAAACCCTGCGTTATGCGGAGTGAACTGATATTCGATGCCAGGATTTCCAAGACCGACGATCAGCTTCATGCTCACTTCGCTCGCAAGTGGGTAGTGATAAGTGAGTAGTGGGTAGCAAGCATTTCTACTTGCTATCCACTACTCACTACCCACTGTTTCCTTACTTCTTTTTCGGTGCGGCTTTGGCGTCGGCTGCTGGTGCAGCGGCGTCGCCCTTGCCCTTCTTGGCTACTTCAGGTTCGGCAACAGCGGCTGCTTCAACGGCTGCCTCTTCCTTGATGATGGTGACGTGGGCGACGAGCGCATTCTCTTCGCCGAGGAACTTGATCGAACCGGAGTGCGGCAGGTCGGAGATGTGGATGACGCCGTGAAGTTCGAGGGCGGTGACGTCGATGTCGATGTGATCCGGGATGTCGCCGGGGAGGCACTCGATCTCGACTTCGCGGAGGACCTGGTCCAGAATACCGCCGTTGTTTTTTACGCCCGCCGGGATACCGGTAAGCTGAACGGGAACCGAGACGCGCATGGCCTTATCCATCGCGATACGCTTGAAGTCGATGTGGAGGAGCTTGCCCTTGATGGGCTCGTGCTGCCAGTCGACGATCATAGCCTTGACGAGAGCGGCGCCCTCGACGTTGAGGTCGAAGATGGTGTTGTGGCCGGCTTCGGAGTGGAGGATCTTGGTGACGACGCGGGGGTCTACTGTGACCGCTACCGCTTCTATGCCAGCGCCGTAGACGACGGCGGGAATCTTGCCTGCGACGCGTACGCGGCGTGCGTGGTTCTTGTTGAACTTACCGGTACGTGGGGTTGCGACGACTGCGTCAAACTTCTGTGAGGCCATGTTGTTTCCTTTCGGGCACGAAGAGCAGGGAAGAGGGTAGAGGGAAAAGGTAAGAGTAAACCCGTAACCTCAGCGCTCTTGTGCTTCGCTCCGTTTGCGGCTGGTTCCGCCGAGTAATTACTGCGTGGTGCAATTCCGAGGTTGCGGGTCGCGGGCTTACTCTTCCCTTTTCCCTAATTCCTCTTCCCTGCTTTAGTTGAACAGCGTCGAAACGCTGGTCTCCATGTGGATGCTTTCGATGGCGCGTCCCAGGAGGCCGGCGATTGAGAGCACCTTGATCTTTTCCACCGCCAACGCCTCTGGGCGCAGGGGGATGGTGTTTGAGACGACCAGTTCGGTGAGTCGCGAGTTCGCGATTCGCTCGATGGCCGGGCCCGAGAGTACGGGGTGCGAGGCGCAGGCGTAGACCTTGCTCGCTCCCTTGGCCAGCAACGCGTCGACTGTCTTGACGAGTGTGCCGGCCGTGTCGATGATGTCGTCGAGGATGAGGCAGGTTCTGCCCTGTACATCGCCGATGACGTTCATCACCTCCGTGACGTTGATGTCGGTACGCCGTTTGTCGACGATGGCCAACGGAACGTCAAGCTTTTTGGCGAAGAATCTCGCCCTTTCGACTCCGCCTGCGTCCGGGCTGACGACTGTCAGGTCGGGCAGGTTGAGCTCCCGGAAGTAACCCACCAGCACCGGGCTGGCAAACAGATGGTCTACCGGGATATTGAAGAACCCTTGAATCTGGGCGGCGTGCAGATCGACTAGCAGAGCGCGGTTCGCGCCGGCGGTCGTCAGCAGGTCAGCGACCAGCTTCGAACTGATTGCTACGCGGGGGCGATCCTTGCGATCCTGCCGGGCGTAACCGTAATACGGAATCACAACCGTGATGCGCGAAGCGGAAGCCCGCTTGAGCGCGTCGATCATGATGAGAAGCTCCATCACATGCTGATCCACTGGGAAGCATGTGGGTTGAATCACGAAAACGTCCGCGCCGCGAACGTTTTCCAAAAGCTGGAAGTACACTTCGCCGTCCGAGAAGCGCTGCATCCGGGTCTCGCCCAGGGGCACGCCTACGAAGCGGCAGACCTCTTCCGCCAACGGCTTGTTGGCTTCGCCGGAGAAGATCTTGAAACGTTTGGCGTCGCTAAGCCGGCCCGCCCGTTTTGTGGCGGAACCGGCTTTTGCGGTTGGTGCCTGCAATGTTGCCGAGGCTGACTGCGCGGCGGCTAGAATCAGGCTTTCAGCCGTCATTTGTTCGTCGCGCGCTAAATCAGGGGGGAGAACCGCAGTCGTGTCTTTTTGGCTCACGTTTGAAACTCCGTAGGTTGGTTGACCTTGGTGGTTCCTGCTGCTACTTGGTCTTTGTCTCCGGCTCTGTTTGGGGCCGGTACTTCGGTTACGAAATAGAAGACTTTCGATTCTCCCGCGAATCTTGTACTGCGCGGTGTTTCCGCGAGAAGTGCAATCACAATTTACTTCTGCTGCTTGGGCTGGTCGGTTGTGGACCTGCCGGATGCTTCAAAAATAACCCTGGTTTCCTGCTATCGGGAGGGGTTGCTAAACCCTCGGCTCTCTATCTCAAAAGACCGGATCGATGTTTTGGCTGGGCGACTAGGATTCGAACCTAGATAATGTGCTCCAAAGGCACGTGACCTACCATTGATCGATCGCCCAATTATTTCCATTTCCCTCAACTATTGTAGAGGCAAATGGAGAAAATCACTCTGCGAACATCTGGTTCCAGTATGGAGCGCGGGGCATGGTCTTCGTGACGATAGCCTCGACGCCTTTTTGCTGGAGCCGTTGTTGAGCAGCGCTGGCATCCGTCTGGGTACGATAAAGGCCAAACAGCGCAGAACCCGAGCCAGAAAGCGCAGCGTATGTCGCTGCATTTTCAGCTTGCGGAAATCCCATCAATTGTCGCTTGATTTCACGCAGGAGGGGATACTGAGGAAAGACGACGGTTTCAAAGTCGTTTTCGATCCCGGTGCGGACAAGCGCGAGAAGGGAATTCTCGGCTAGATCATTCTCGATTCCGCTCTCGCCGTGAGTGTTTGAAGACTCAGGACTGATGTGACGTTGTTCACGTGAGAGGCCCTGTTGTTTCTCAGGGGTGCGCAGTTCCGTTTGGAAAGCACTCGGATCGGGAAAGATACCGGAGGCGCCACGCTTGTCCTGTCTTACAACGACGGAGGCATAAGTGCGACTCAACTCTTCTATCGTATCCCGGACCGGCGGATTGTGCAAATCGGGGGTGGTTTCTTTCGCGCCAGCGAGGAGCTTGTCCCAATCCCGGAAGGCGGCGGGGGTGGAGACGCCGATTTTGGGTAGCGCGATGACGCAGGGGATTTCGGCGTTCCCGTCGAGCGTGACGTCAGCCGCGGGCTCGACGATTTGGCCGCGGTCGGAGCCGAGGACCGAGCCTCCGATGAGGAAGAGGGGAACGTCTGAGCCCACTTGCGCGGCGATCTCCAGCCGAATATGGTCGCCGAGGTTTAGGTTCATCTCGCGTTCGAGGCCGATGAGGGTGGCAGCGGCGTTGGCCGAACCGGCTCCCATGCCGCCCTGGATGGGGAGGTTTTTCTGGATGTGGATTTCTACGTGGGCGGTTCGGCCGAGTTGGGCGAGGGTCTTTTCGACCATCTTCCAGGCTGTGTTGCGTCCGTCACAGGGAACTCGGGGGTCGTTGCAGCGGAGGATGATTCGCGTCTGGCAGGCGGACGCTGCTGTTACGGTGACGATGTCGTGGAGGGCTAGAGTCTGGTAGAGGGTGGCGAGGGAGTGGAAACCGTCAGGACGCGGTGCTCCGATTGCGAGGCCTAGATTGATTTTGGAGTAAGAACGAACGCACGTCGGCATGAGTACATTCTAGCGGGCGCGGTTCGTTTGAGCGGGGGATGGGGAATCGGCGACACAAAGACAACTACGGAGATTCTGCCTTCGCCAGAATGACGACCGTGGGGGGGGGTGACGTCTGGGTGGGTGTGATGACCGATGGGGAGGTGGGGGGCGGGATTGGTACTGCCCCCCGCCCACCGAAAACGCGGCTTATTTGGGAGTTA
Organism: Rhodanobacteraceae bacterium; assembly: GCA_043783075.1. Lineage (GTDB taxonomy): Bacteria > Acidobacteriota > Terriglobia > Terriglobales > Acidobacteriaceae > Edaphobacter. The sequence continues at coordinate 4,197 of JAYVZU010000364.1, read as the reverse complement.
CGCGGAAGACGCCGCCGGGGCGGGCATCTTCGAGTAACCAGAGAGCGCCGTCGGGAGCGACTTCGACGTCGCGGATGCGGTGTCCGACTTCCCAGCGCTCGGCCGGTTTGGCTCCGCCTTTGCCGTCGAAGGTGATGCGGAGAATGGCTTTGCTGGCGAGGCCGCTGATGAGGGCTGAGCCTTTCCACTGGGGGAACATTGTGCCGTTGTAGAACATGATGTTGCCGGGCGCGATGATTGGGGTCCAGTAGATGACAGGCTTGGTGAAGTCGGACCGGGTGTCAGGGCTGGGGATCGCGACGTCGTCGTAGTTGACCGAGTAGGAGGCGAGCGGCCAACCGTAGTTTTTGCCGGGCTGGATGAGGTTTAGCTCGTCGCCGCCCTTAGGACCATGCTCAACTTCCCAGAGTTGGCCGTTGGGTGCGAAGGCCAGGCCGTAGGGGGTGCGGTGGCCCATGGACCAGGTTTCAGACGGCGTCAGGTTTTGACCAGGGAAGGTGTAGGTTTTGACCACCGGAGCGGTCTTAGCTTCTTCGGTGTCTGCGGGTGGGTCGATGACTGGGACGGTGGGGGTTCCGATTTTGCCAGCCATCGGATTTCCCTTGGCGGGCTTGCCATCCAGGGTGAGGCGGAGGATCTTGCCGAGGGGCTGGTTGGGATCCTGAGCCGGGGTCATGCGCTGGCGCTCGCCGACGGTGAGGTAGAGGAATTTGTTATCGGGGGAGAAGGCGATCTGTGCGCCGAACTGCCCCCCATTGCCGCGCTCGCCGTCGCGCCAGATCACCTTCAGGTCGTCGAGGCTGGCCGTGTCGGCGCCGAGCGTTAGCTTGGCGAGTGCGAGCGCGAGGCTGGAACCGCCGTCGCCGGGCTCGGAATAGGTGAGGTAGACGCTGTGATCCTTAGCATAAAACGGTGAGAGATAGATGCCGAGCATTCCTCCCTGGCCCTTGCTCAGGACCGCGGGGACGTTGGCGATGGGGGTCTTTTCACCCTTCTGTGTGACCAACCAGATGGGGCCGACTTTTTCGGTGATGAGCATGCGGCCATCGGGCAGGAAGGCAATGCGCCAGGGGAGGTTGAGGGTCGTGACCTGCTCCATGTTGAAGGGCACGCTGGCCTCGGGCTTTTGGTCGCCAGCATTGATCTGTGCGTTGGCCTGAGTCGCTGCCAGAGCCAAAAATAATCCACCGATTACTAAATGCTTCATCTCGTATTCCCTCTAGCTGTATGGATTGGTCGAGCGTTTTCAAATTTGTGTCTATCTTCTGCGAAGCATGCTCATTCGATGCGATTTCGTTGGCTGCGAATGAGTTGCAGTTATTCATTGACCAAAAAATAAGCTGGATTCAGCCTTCCATTTATAACATTTTCGGTTGTGGCCGGGCCCCGCGCGGTTTCGTTAAGTAACACGAATATCCGCGGTTGGTGATGCTACTCGTACTTGAGGGTTTCTACTGGGTCGAGGCCTGCGGCGCGGTTTGCGGGGAGGGTTCCGAAGATGACTCCGACGACGACGGAGGTGAGCAGCGCGATGACGGCGGACCACCAGGTTGTGGGGATGGCCTGACCGGCGAGGAAGTTGATCAGGAATGGAATCGCGAGGCCGAGCAGCGTTCCACAGATGCCGCCAGAGAGGGATAGGAAGACGGCTTCGGTGAGGAATTGCAGCCGGATCTCCTTACTTGTCGCGCCGAGCGCCTTGCGGATGCCGATCTCACGCAGCCGCGACTGGACGTTGGCGAGCATGGAGTTCATGATGCCGACGCCGGAGACGACCAGCGTGATGAAGGACGCGGCCAGCAACATGTAGGTGAGGGCGGTGCCGATGCGGTCCATGACGGTGAGGACTTCGGTGAGGGTCTGGGCGTGGTAGACGCTGGAGGGGCGGTGCCGCGAGCGGATAATGGCGGAGACTCGTTCGGCGACAGGTTCGACGTCGCTGGCGTCGGCGACGGTGAAGAAGATCTGCTTCAGGTTGTCGGTTCCCTGGAAGTAGCGGGCGACGGAGTAGGGGATCAGCATGGTCTGGTTGGAGATTTCAGACTGGCCGAAGGTTTCGGTGCCCTCTTTGAAGACGCCGATGATGGTGAAGGGGATTCCGGAGATGGAGATGGTATGGCCGACTGCGGCATCTGCGGAGCCGTAGAGTTCTTTGGCGAACGGCAGGACGATGTCGGCGACCTTGGTGTGGGAGGTGGCGTCCTGATCGTCAAAGAAGCGGCCGGCGAGGATTTTGAGGTTGCGGACCTGTTTGTACTGGGGCGAGACGCCGAGGAGCATGGTGTCTTTTGCGATGCCGCTGCCCATGGAGATGCGGTCGTGGAACTCGAGCATGGGGGAAGAGGCGAAGATGCCGGGGATCTGATCCATGACCGCGGTCATATCTTCGCGGGTCATAGAGTCGGGGGTGCTGGTGTTGTCGGGGCCAGCGACGGTTCCCCCAACGAACTGCATCTCGATCATGTTGGGGCCGATTCCGGAGATCTGGTCGTGGGCATACTGCTTGCCGGTCATGCCGACGGTGACGACCAGGACGATTGACGCCGAGCCGATGACCATACCGAGCATGGTGAGGAGGAAACGGGCCTTGGAGGCTTTGAAGCTGTCGATGGCGAGGTTGACGGTCTCGCGGAAGGCGATGGTTGCGGTGGCGCTGCGGAGCGTCGCGTCGAAGGAACTGACGGGCGTGGTGTCTGAGATCGGGTTGGAGGGGATCGCGGTCGCCATGAGAATCAATTGCTTAGACTCACTATCGTATCGCGGCGATTCGCTGGTTGGTGTCATTCTGGCAGATTCCTGCTAACCTTTTTGGTGAGCCCGCGACTTTATGGTCGCGAACCTGTCCGCGGAAGAGTGGCCGAGTGGTTGATGGCTCCAGTCTTGAAAACTGGCGTACCTGAAAGGGTATCGGGGGTTCGAATCCCTCCTCTTCCGCCATTACCTCATTTAGAGATGTTCAGAGAGATTCAGCAGAAGCAATAAAGCCCAATGAAGATTGGGCTTTATTGTCTCTACTGTTCAGTGAGGTTCAGGGGAAGCCGAGGTCTGCTGATGGTATATGGTGTACGAACCAGAAACATACCATCAGCAGGGATTACTACCAGAGACACCTTGGCACTCACTGACACGGAGATCAAAAAAGCGAAGGGTGGGGATAAACCCTACAAGATGGCGGACGGTGGGAACCTGTACCTGTTGGTCAACCCCTCCGGCGGAAGACTCTGGCGCTGGGCATATCGCTTTGAGGGTAGACAGAAGCTAATGACATTTGGGAAGTACCCCGATGTATCGCTCGCCCGCGTTAGAGAGCGCCACAGCAAGCAGCGGGCGATTCTGGCGGATGGGATAGACCCGATGGCACAGAAGAAAGCCCTCAAGACGGCTATAAGGGACGCCAGCGAGAATTCATGCTTAGCCGTCTCCGCTCAATGGGTGGAACATTGGTAACAAGGCAAGAGCCCGCGCCACGTCGATTCCATTCGACGACGTCTGGCAGCGGACGTATTGCCGTGTCTGGGCGCGCGTCCGATCCATGAGATTGAAGTGCCGGAACTGGTGGCAATGGCTAAGGCGATTGAACAGCGGGGGCGGTACACCTTGCCAAGCGAGCCTTGGAGATGACCGGACAGGTGTTTCGGTATGCCATCGGCCACGGAATGGCGAAGCGCGACCCCGCATCGGAGATCAAACCCAGCGACATACTCAAGGCGGTTACGAAAACCAATCACGCGAGAATCGATGCGAAAGAGTTGCCGGAGCTGTTGAGAAATGTTGAGGTTTATCGCGGAACTCATGTAACCCGGTTCGCGATCAAGTTGCTGGCGCTGACTTTCGTCCGAACCAGCGAGTTGATTGAAGCGAAATGGAGCGAGTTTGATCTTGAGGCGCAGCGGTGGGACATTCCCGCCGAACGGATGAAGATGCGGACGCCGCATATCGTTCCTCTCGCCAGCCAGACGATTGAAGTCCTGGAGATGCTACGACAGCTCGCCGGTAACAGCGAGTGGCTATTTCCCTTCGACCGCAACCGGACGAAGCCCATGAGCAATAACACCATCCTCAAGGGATTGGAGCGGATGGGGTACAAGGGGCGGATGACCGGACACGGCTTCCGTGGGCTCGCCTCTACGATCCTTCATGCGCGGGGAGGTGTGGCAATCGGTGAGCATTTGAGCCCAGCAACGCGTTACTTCCGCT
>JAYVZU010000363.1:0-13409 GCA_043783075.1 Rhodanobacteraceae bacterium | reverse complement strand
AGGAACGGAACCAGCCCGAACGCGGCCACAGTCGCCGTCATCATGACAGGACGGAACCGAAGTTGCGCGCCCCGCCGAATGGCTTCCTGCTGCCCCATTCCCTCTTCTCGCAGCTTGCGAATATATGAGACCAGCACCACGCCGTTGAGCACTGCGATGCCCCAGAGCGCGATAAATCCAACAGACGCCGGAACGGATAAGTACTCCCCAGTGATGAAGAGGCCCAGAACTCCGCCGATCGAAGCGAGCGGTAAGACCGTGATGATGAGCGCCGCGAACCTGACCGATTTGAACAGCACGAACAGCAGGAAGAAGATCGCTGCGATCGTGAGCGGGACGATAATCATCAGGTGTTTCAGGGCGCGCTCCATGTTGTGGAACTGGCCTCCCCACTCGATGAAGTAGCCGGGCGGCAGCGCGACCTGCTGGCCGACCTTGCTCTGCAGTTCTGCAACAAAGCCGCCAAGATCGCGGCCCTGGACGTTGACCCCCACGACGATGCGCCGCTTGCCCATGCTGCGATTGATCAGCGCGGGACCTTCGACAACCTTGATGTCAGCCAGTTCGCGCAGTGGGACGCGGGGGCCGTCGGGCGAGTTAATCTGAAGGTTGCGAATATCCTCGACGCTGTCTCGCAGTTGCGGCGGGAGCCTGACCACGGCCTGGAAGCGGCGCTCCCCTTCGTAGATGTCGGTGGCCGCCTTCCCTGCTATCGCCATCTCGATCATGTCGTTTACATCGGCGGCGTTGATGCCGTAGCGAGCGACGGCTCCGCGGTTGATGGTGATTGTCAGGTACTGCTGCCCGCCTACGCGGTCGACGCGGGTGTCCTGAGTTCCTTCAAGACCGCTGGCCACCTTGGCGATGTCGTTTGCCTTGGCCACGAGCAGGTCCAGATCATCGCCGTAGAGCATCACAGCCACGTCTGCCCGAACGCCGGATACCATCTCGTCAACGCGGTCGCTGATGGGCTGCGACATGACGAGATTGATGCCCGGGATGGACGCCAGTCGTCCGCGCATCTGCTCGGCGATCTTATCCTGCGTCACGCCGTGGGTTCGCTTGTCGAATGGCGTAAGCGATGCGAGGACGTCGGCTTCATTGGGCCCGGCGGGGTCCGCGGGCGATTCTCCGCGACCAACGCGGGAGACTACACTCTCCACACCCGGCACCTGCAGCATGGTCTTCTGCATGGCCATTTCCATCTTCAGGGATTCATCGAGCGAGATGTTAGGGACGCGGTCAGCATTGGGCGAAAGCGTTCCTTCCTGCATCTCCGGGATGAACGCCGTGCCGAGGAACGGAAAGAGGCACAGCGCGAAGATAAACATTCCAACCACGCTGGCGACAGTAGTCTTGCGATGCGCGAGCGCCCACTGGAACATTGCATCGTAGGGTTTACGCAGCCAGCGGACCAGACGTGTGTCGTCTTCCGAACCGCCCTTGAGCAAATACGACGAGAGCACGGGAGACAGCGTCAGCGAAAGTATCAGCGAGATCGCGAGTGCGATGGCAATGGTGTAGGCCAGCGGCGCAAACATCTTGCCTTCCATGCCTTCGAGCGTCATAAGCGGCAGGAAGACGAGGATGATGATCGTGACGCCGAAGACTACAGGCGTCGCTACTTCATAAACTGCCGCGCGCACTATATCCAGCTTGCGACCGGCGCTAAGTGCCGTGGAACTCGCATGCCGCGCATGGCTCAACTTGGTGAAGACATTTTCAACGACGACGACGGAACCATCGACCATCAGGCCGATCGCAATCGCCAGACCGCCCAACGACATCAGGTTGGCGGAGAGGCCGATTTGGTTCATCACTAGAAACGTCAGCAACGGCGTCAGCACTAATGTTGCACTCACGATAAGGCTTGATCGGATGTCGCCCAGGAAGAGTACCAGCACGATGACGACGAAGATGACGCCTTCGCCCAACACCTCCGTGACGGTGTGAATCGCGGCGTCTACAAGCTCCGAACGATCGTAGTAGGGGACGATCTTCAGCCCACCGGGGATCATGCTACGAGAGTTGATCTCGGCGACGCGATCCTTGACCGTACTGACGATGGCCTTGGCGTTGCCGCCGCTGCGCATCAACACGACTCCGCCGACCGCTTCGCTGTGACCATTCTTGATCATCGCACCCTGGCGGACTTCCGCGTCAATCAGGACCGTAGCCACGTCGCGGATGTAGACGGGCGTGCCGCCAGATTCCTTCAGCACGATGTTGCGGATGTCGTCGAGCGTCTGCACCAAGCCGACCGAGCGGATGAGATATTGTTCGGCATGTTCCGGAAGAATTCCGCCGCCGGCGTTGGCGTTATTACGGGCCAGCGCATTCCGAACATCGAGAATGTTGAGGTTGTAGTAGAGGAGCTTCGCGGGGTCGACGCGGACGTCGTACTCCTTCACAAAGCCGCCAGTGGAGTTAATTTCCGCAACACCGGAGATGGAGCGCAGCAGGGGCCGGACAACCCAGTCCTGAACTGTCCGGCGCTCGATGAGTTCTTCGCGGGTGAGTGCATGCTTGTCGTCGCCGGGAGCTTCGAGCGTGTACTGGTAAACCTCGCCGAGAGCGTTGGTGATGGGTCCGAGAACGGGGTTGACGCCCTCCGGCATGTGATCGCGAACTTCGGCAAGCCGCTCGGAGACCATCTGGCGTTCGAGGTAAAGATTGCTGGCGTCGTCAAAGACCAGCGTAATCAGCGATAGCCCCGGCTTGTTCAGGGAGCGCATGTCCGTCATGCCAGCCAGGCCGGTCATCGCGATTTCGAGCGGGATCGTGACGAAGCGTTCTACTTCCTCAGGGGACTTGCCGGGAGCTTCGGCGGCGATCTGGACCTGAACATTGGCAACGTCGGGAAATGCGTCAACAGAGAGATGCATTGCGGCACTGATGCCGAAGCCGACCATCGCAATAGACACGACGACGAGGATGATGCGGTGCCGTAAGGCACTGGAGATGAGGGATTGCAGCATGGCTACTTCCCTCCCTTGATCGCATCCTGCTTACGCTGATTGTTCAGGTGGAACGCTCCGTCGGTCACAACCGTCTCATCCGGCGCAAGCCCGCTGAGTAGAACGCGGCGATCATCCACCTCCTGGCCTGTCGTGACTTCGCGCAGCTTGAACGTCGACGGATTCACCTGAACGAAGACGAAGTCCTTATTCTCCTGGCGGATGATCGCGGTCTGCGGGATAGTGAGCTTCTGCTCCGTGCGTCCCGAGAACGTCATGCTGGCAAGTTGATCGGGTTTATACATGCCATCGGGGTTGGCGATCTCCATGCGCACCTGGATGGTGCGGGTCGCGGGGTCTACGATTGGCGCGACATACGAGAGATGTCCGGGAATCTTGCGATTGCCCAGTGCCGGCACTTCGACCGTTACCTGTAGCCCCTTCTTCAACTGCCCGGCTTCTTCCTCCGGGACGTTCGCGACAATCCACACGCTGGAGAGGTCCGCGATCATGAAGGCGGGGTCCGCGGGCTGGACGACCTGGCCGATAGTGACCTTACGCTCCAGCACAGTGCCGCTACGTGGTGCGACGATGGCGTAGTCGGCACTGAGTTCATGCGTCTTCAGTAGCTTTTCGAGATGCGCCTCCGTCATGCCGAGACCACGTAATTGCGTACGATAAGACGCAGCGGTAGTACTCGCCTGCAACAGCTCTGCCTGACGGCGTTCGAGTTCGGCGCGCCCGATGACGTCGTGGGCGACCAGTTGCTCGGCGCGACGGGTGGCGGCGGCCGCCAGATTTTCTTCGGAGCTGGCCTTGATAAGTTCCATCTGGGCGGCAGAAAGTTCCGTGCTGTGCAAAGTCGCCAGCACGGAACCCGAGTGAACAACCTGGCCTTCAAACACAAGTAATCTCAGGATTCGACCCGAGACGGGAGAGCCGACACGCGCAATTCGAGACGCATCCGTCTCAACGTGGGCAGAGACCTGAAGCATCCCGTTGACGTCGCGCATCACGGGGTTGCCGAGCTTCAGCGAAGCCGCCAGCTCAGTCGGAACTTCGATCTGATCCGGATTGGGATTCGCGACTGGAGCCGCAGCGTATGCCTTCTTCTTGCAGCCATTTAAAGGCAAAAGTGCAAGCAGGATAACGGGGACAAGGAGGTACGCGCGATGCAGCTTGGTATCACTCTGCGAAATGGGATTCATCTAGGGCTTTCCTCCGGGCGTGTAGGCGCCTAGTTCTTCGAGATCGATAAGTGCCGATTGACGGGCGAATTGCGCATCCAGCAGGTCCCCGCGCACAGCCTGAAGCACCCGTTGTGCGTCAAGCACCTCAACCAGTCCGCGTTCGCCGAACCGGTACGCTGCCTGTGCGGCTTCGACTGCGCTCTCCGCCGCACGCAGTTGGCCAGACTCAAGCGACGTAGCCTGCTGGTCGGCAAGTTGGTACTGCTCGTAAGAGCGTTCAGTGGCGGAGATCAGTTCGAGACGTCGCTGATCGAGCAAGGCCTGATTCTGCGAGATGGTAGCCTTCGCATCCTCAATCAGACCGCGACGGCGATCAGTCAACGGGATTGGAATGGTGATTCCAGTTCGCCAGTAACGAACGTCCGGCTGGTTCTCATATTCCGCAAAAGCAATCGGCCGTGGAAGACGAAGTTTGCGCTCATGGTCCAGGGTAGCCTGCGCTGTTTGGACGTCCACCTGCGATTGCGAGACGGCGGGATGACTGCGCAGAACTATCTCCCGCAGCTCAGAAAGCGGCGGTAGTTGCACGCGACCGGCAAGAGCACCCTGAGGATTGAGATCCGCATCCTGTGGCGCGGCCAGTGCAAGGCGCAACAGAGCGATGGCGTTCGATGCCTCTAACTGCGCGCTGCGAACAGCGAAGCTCGCCTGGGCGTACTCGGCTTCAGCGCGAGTAAGTTCAAGCCGTCCCTTCTCCCCCACGTTGACTTCAACCTCTACGCGACGGCGCAGATCCTCCACCAGATTCAGGTTTTCTTTAGTGTGGTCGACTTCTTCGCGGCTGCGCAGCACCGCGTAAAATGCATGCTTGGCGTCGGCGGAGACAGAGCGCAGAACGCCAGCCTCGCCAAAGCGACTGCTCTGGCGGCCAAGTTCTGCAATGCGCTGCCGAGCCCGACGCTCGGTGGGAATCTCGATCGGTTGATACACCGCATAGTGCTGCAGCAGGCCGGGAACGCCCGGCGACGGAACCGATCGGCCATACTGTTGGCCCATAAAGACTTCCACGGATGGATTGGTGTAAGCAGCAGCTGTTTGCGCGGCGGCGTCGGCGCGGGCAGTGTAGGCGGCGGCTCCGCGAATTCGCGGGTTGTTCCGACCGGCCATCGCCACTGCCTCGTCAAGAGTCAGTGGCGTGGCGGTCGGGGTTGCAGCCTCGGGAGGGCTGATCGCATCGTGCCGGGGTGCGGATGGGGAGGTGCCCAGAGAGAGCTGGGCACTGCACACCGCCGGCACGAGCCAAATCAATAGCGTGTTTTTGAAAGGTGTCACGCCCTCGGTAATGCAATCCACGCGCCAAAGCCAAAACGCAAGTATTTCAAGGGTTTGCCTGGGAGTACTGTCCCATATGGTTCAGTGAAATACAGCGGGGCGCGCAAATGGGACAGTCGCCACCGGCACTTTGTCCCCAAGCTCTGCGAATAAGGGGCCTACTCGCGAAATCGACGAATGGTCGTCTAATTGCATAGCCACTTCACAGCTAGTCCCCGTGTAGGTGCGGTTGTGCCACATTGGGCCACGATTCGTGCGACAACATCCTGGACTGGCAGAATAGAGACATGGCCGTGCAACGATTCATATCTTCGCGAAAGGTACAGGCCGCTCTAATCGGCGTCTTTGTTGTTTTTCTAGGGCTTGCGACTTGGATTACACCGTCCGACGATGTAACGCTGCACAATGTGCTGCACCACTTGAACATCCTGCCGTTCATGCTGGCCGGCCTGCTATTCGGGTGGCGTGGCGCGCTGAAAACACTGGTGTTTGCATCGCTTATCCTCTCCCCCGTGATCTATCACCACTGGTCCGACGACCAGCTCGACGCGCAGGACGAAATCGTGGAATTAAGCACCTTTGGCATGGCGGGCATGATCGCCGGCTTACTCGCCGACCGCGAGCGCTTGCAGCGGCAACGCGTGGAGACCACCAAGATCGAACTCGAATGTGTCTATATGGAGCTGCAACTCAACATTGATGGCCTAAAGAGAGCCGAACGCCTGACTGCCGCCGGAACGTTGGCCGCGAGTCTCGCGCACGAGATTCGGAATCCGTTGGCCAGCATCAGTGGTGCAGCAGGCATTCTGGCTCGAAAGCAGGCACCAGCGAGCAGCCAGGAGGAATGCCTCACGATCCTGATGCTGGAATCCGAGCGACTGAACAAGCTGCTGACGAACTTTCTGGACTTCGCTCGCCCTCGTGCTCCACGCCTGACGCGAACGGAACCGGTCTCCCTCGTGCAATCTGTTACGGTCCTGGTCCGCCATGCTGCAATGCCCAAAAACGTTCACATCGTTCACAATGTATCGCCTCACCTGCCAGAGATCGCGGTAGACCCGGAACAGATCAAACAGGTTCTCTACAACCTCCTCCTCAATGCAATTCAGGCCGCTCCGGTTGGGGGTAACGTCAGTATTCTCGCGGCGGTAAGCGGCGGTTGTCTGTCGGTGGAGATCTCGGACGACGGCTGCGGGATCAAAGGGGACGACGCCGATCACATTCTGGACCCATTCTTCACCACCAAGGAGACCGGGACGGGTCTCGGTCTGCCGATCGTGGCCAACATTGTCGAACAGCATGGCGGAAAGCTAACATTCCGAAATAATCTCGAACCTCTGCCAGGCGCAACCTTTCGGATTGAACTTCCGTTGGCCCGGTCCGGCATGCCGCAGGCGAGACTCGAAGAGAGCGTGGGGCGTCATGACTAGACAGAATATTCTCGTAGTAGATGACGACAGCAGTCTGCGTCGGATCATGAAACTGCAGCTTGAAGAGGCGGGCTACTCCGTTGCGTTGGCTGGCGACGGCGAGGAAGCCTTCGACATGTTGCAGCATCTGAGACCCACGCTGGTCATTACGGATCTGCGTATGCCGAGCAGTGGCATCGCTTTGCTGGAGCGGATTGTTCAGCAACAGATTCAGACGACGGTGATCGTCATTACCGCGTTTGGGACGGTCGAAACCGCAGTCGAGGCCATGAAGCTGGGAGCCTACGACTATGTGACCAAGCCGCTCCACTACGACGCGTTGGTGCTGATGGTGCACCGCGCCATGGAACGCCAATCCCTGCTGGAGGAAGTGCGGACGCTCCGTTCAGCGCTCGACCAGCGCTACGGCTTCGATGGAATCGTTGGGCGGGCAAAGCCATTTCTCCGTGTGCTCAACCAGGCAGCACGTGTGGCTCAGCACGATACAACCGTCTTGCTGCAGGGTGAGACTGGAACGGGTAAAGAGCTATTGGCCCGAGCGATCCACCACAACAGCACTCGGAGCAAGCAAGCGTTCATTCCCATCAGCTGCGGAGCGATCCCAAAGGATCTGGTCGAGTCGGAGCTGTTTGGCTATGTTCGCGGCGCATTTACCGGCGCACAAGTCGCAAAGCCAGGCCTGATTGAAGCGGCCGATGGCGGAACACTCTTTCTCGATGAGATCGGTGAACTTCCCCCCGACGCGCAGGTGAAGCTGCTGCGGGTGTTGCAGGAAGGCGAACTGCAGAAAGTTGGGTCGACGGCTCCGTCAAAGGTCGATGTCCGCGTCGTCGCTGCTACCCACCGCAACCTGCTGGCGATGGTCGAAAACGGAACCTTCCGCGAGGACTTGTACTACCGCCTCGCCGTGGTGCCGCTGCACATTCCCCCGTTGCGCGAGCGGCGCGAAGACATTCCGGAGCTTGCGGACGGCCTGTTCAAGCGCGCCAAGGATCGCCATGGAATCCCCAACGCGCGACTCTCTCCCGTGGTGGTTAGAAGGCTGACCGAGTACCGTTGGCCCGGCAATGTGCGCCAGCTCGAAAATGTACTGGAGAGGATGCTCGTCCTCTCCGGATCGGACCTGATCGGCGAAGAGGATTTGCCACCAGAGATCGTGGTGCCAAGGGCAACCGCCGCGCCGCTGTGGTTCGAGTTGCCGGATGAAGGCGTAAGCCTCGACGCCGTCGAACGGGACTTGATTGTGCGAGCTCTGGAGAGATTTTTCGGCAACCAGACCCGGGCTGCAGAGTTCCTCGATATCAGCCGACGAACGTTGATCTATCGCATGGAAAAACACGGACTGGCTGGGGATGGTGTAGCCGTCGGAGAACCGATGCCCCCTGCAAAACTCGAAGCCAGGCTGCTGGAGATCAAGGTGCCAGCGAAGCGCAAGGTCACGGGATAAATGGTTCAGATCCAAAGAGTTTTCAGTACGTGCAGTTTGATTTGGAGCAGCCATGAAGAAATTACTTCTCGTTGTAATGTGTCTGCAACTCTCAGTAGCGAGTGCGCTGGTTCCAGTCAGCGGCACCACAAGTGAAATTCGCCATACGATCGAGCGGTTTTACCAAAGTCTGAACGCGAATGACTTTGAAAGCGCTGCACAGGTAACCACTCCGGACTGGGAACACGTCACCGCGTCCGGCCGATGGCTCCGCGGACAGGATGCCGTGATCCGCGATATCAAGGGCGTTGGGCCAATGCACCGGGACCGATTTGTGATTGAAGATATTCAGGTGCGGCGCACCGGACAGGAAAGTGCGCTGGTAATCGTCACAGGATACAAGTCGGCGGCGGATGGGTTGGGCGGAGCAACCGAAGCGTATGACAAGCAGATATCGACGTTTGTCCTCGTACACCGCAAATCTGGCTGGCTGATCGCGCACGACCATACCAGCGACGGTCACGAGTAAAGCCCGCAGCACCGGAAAACTGTCCGGCACTGCGGGCTCATCCCTAAATAAACTTACGAGCTTAGCTGTAGTCTTCCATCAACGCGCTTAACACCTGGCGGCCGGGTCGCGTGCGCTCTTCGGGCAGCGTAGCAAGGGGCACGTCAACCGTATTAAGCAGCTCCGAGAAGTCAGTCTTGTGGGTGTCAACATAGAAGACCCCGGTCAGACATTCACCCTTATGGCTTGACTCCATCAACATCTTCACAGCCTCAGTCCGGTCGGCAGGATCGTAGCCTTCGTGCAGCTTGCGCAGCCGAAGATGTGAGCCGTCGTGCATACGAACATCTACGCTGGTGTTGGGATCATACTCGACGGCAATATCTTCAAAATACGGCACGAATCCAACTTCGCCGACTGGCTCATCGTGCTCCTGCATGAACTTATAGCTCTTGGTGGAGCCGGCGTGATCGTTGAAGGTGACGCAGGGCGAAATAACGTCCAGCACAACCGTACCGCGATGCGCGATCGCAGCCTTCAACATCGTCGAGAGCTGCTTTTTGTCGCCGGAGAACGAGCGCCCAACGAAGGTCGCGCCCATCTGAATGGCCAGCGAGCAGATATCGACCGCAGGCAGATCGTTGACGACGCCGGACTTCAGCTTCGATCCCATATCGGCCATGGCGGAGAACTGGCCCTTGGTAAGGCCATACACGCCGTTGTCCTCGATGATGTAGATCATCGGAACGTTACGGCGCAGCAGGTGGACGAACTGGCCCATACCAATGGAGGCCGTGTCACCGTCGCCGCTGATGCCGATCGAGCGCATGGTCTTGTTGGCCAACAGTGCGCCGGTCGCGACAGACGGCATACGACCATGCACCGAGTTGAAGCTGAACGAGCGGTTCATGAAGTAGGCCGGCGACTTCGACGAGCAGCCGATGCCGCTCATCTTCATGACGCGCTCAGGCTGGACGCCCATCTCGTAGTAAGCCTCCAGGATGCGCTCCGAGATGGCGTTGTGGCCGCAACCAGCGCAGAGCGTAGTCTTGCCGCCACGGTAGTCGAGAATCTGAAGGCCAATACGATTTGTCTTTGGTGCGGGTGTAATTAGCGGGGACGTCGACATGATTAGTTGCCTGCTCCTTCTTGTGCAGCGATGGCAGAGGTTAGGGTGCGAGCCTCAAGAGGCATACCGTCGAAGTGGCGGATCGAGTGCAGCTTCGTGACCAGCCTCGCATCGATATCCATCTTCAACAGATTGAACATCTGCGAGTCGCGGTTCTGATCGATGACGTAAATCACTTCGTGCGAGGCGATGAAGTCGTGAATCTGAAGCGAGAACGGGAAGGCGCGGATACGGAGGTAGTCCGTCTCGATGCCGAGTTCGCGCTGAAGTTGGTCGCGGCTCTCGATAACAGCCCAGTGGCTGCTGCCGAACGCGATGATGCCGACCTTCTCCGTGCCCGTTCCCTCAATCACAGGAGCCGGCACCATGGAGCGCGCGGTATCGAACTTGCGCGACAGGCGAAGCATGTTGTTCTCGTAGTCGTCCGGCCGCTCGGAGTATTGCGCCTTGTCGTTGTGGCCGGTGCCTCGCGTGAAGTAAGCGGCAGTAGCATGTGGGGTTCCGGGCAGGGTGCGGTACGGAATGGCATCGCCATCCACGTCGCGGTACCGGGCGAATCCGCCGAGTTGCTCAAGCTGCTCGGCGTCCAGCACCTTACCGCGCGAGATGGGCTTCTCCGGATAATCGAACGGCGCGGACATCCAGTTATTCATGCCGAGGTCGAGATCGGAAAGGACAAAGACCGGAGTCTGCAAACCTTCCGCAAGATCGAACGCCGAGATGCCAAACTCGTAGCACTCCTTGACCGAACCGGGCAGTAAGATTACGTGTTTCGTATCGCCGTGCGACATACCAGCGACGAACATCAAATCAGCCTGCGACGTGCGCGTAGGCAAACCGGTTGAGGGCCCGATTCGCTGAATGTCGAAAATCACACCGGGGATTTCAGCATAGTAGCCGAGGCCGGCGAACTCCGTCATCAGCGAGATGCCGGGCCCTGACGATGCCGTCATCGACCGAGCGCCAGCCCAGCCTGCGCCCAGCACCATGCCGATTGCGGCCAGTTCATCTTCCGCCTGCACGATAGCGAACGTGGCCTTGCCGTCTTCGTCGACCCGGTACGTCTTCATATAGTCGATCAGCTCTTCGACAACCGACGAAGACGGCGTGATCGGATACCACGCCACGACCGTAACGCCAGCGAACATCGCACCCATGGCGCATGCGGCGTTGCCGTCGATGATGATCTTGCCCTGGGTCGCGTTCATCGGCTCGACGACATAAGGGTCATGTTTCGTGAGCATCGTGGCGGCATGGTCAAAGCCCAGCCGAACCGCCGTAAGATTGAGCTCGGCCGCCTTGGGCTTGCTGGAGAACTGCTTGCGAACGGTCGTCTCAACCCACTCCATATCGATCGAGAGCAGGTGCGCAGCTACTCCGACATAGACCATGTTCTTCACGAGCTTGCGGATCTTGGCGTCGGCACCAGTTGCAGCGGCGAGCTTATCGAACGGAACCGGGTAGAAGACGAGGTCGGCGCGAAGTTGGTCGAGGCCGAGCGTCTCGTCATAGATGACGGCGGCACCGGCACGCATGCCGAGAACATCCTCGCGGGCGGTCTCAGCGTTCATCGCGATCAGTACGTCAATATCGGCATTGCGCGCCACCCAACCGTGCTTGCTGACCCGGATGGTGTACCAGGTCGGCAGGCCGGCAATGTTCGATGGGAACAGGTTCTTGCCGGAGACAGGGATACCCATACGGAAGATACTCCGCAGGAGAACACTGTTGGCCGACTGCGAACCGGAACCATTGACCGTTGCAATCTGGATGGAGAAGTCATTAACGATTTGCTTCACAGGGGTGTCCAGGGCCGACTGTGTCTGCACCCCGAGATTGCTGCTGGTCATTGGAGAATATGTCCCTTCCACTTGTACTTTCCGGGCTGGTTCCTGGGAATCGAAACCGCCGCGATTTCAACCTCGAAAAGGTGCTTTCGCGCACCAAATTCAGGGCAGGAATCAATGCACGGCATTGTATTCCAATGACACAAGAATGGTCCCGGCATCATAGAGGTTACGGTACACGTCGCGGGAAACGTCAAGGATCATAAGGGATTTAGCGCTTTTTATGCCGTGCGATATTCGCCCGTACCGTACTGAAATTCGTGAGTCGACTCAAAACGCCGAGATGCCGGTGATGCTCTGCCCAATGATCAGTTTGTGGATGTCATCCGTACCTTCATAGGTCTTTACAGACTCCAGATTCAGCATATGGCGCATGATCGGGTAGTCATCCACGATCCCCGCCGCGCCAAGCAGATCGCGCGCCATCCGTGCACACTCCAGCGCCATCCACACGTTGTTCTTCTTCGCCATGGAAATGTGCTGGAAGGCCGCTTTGCCCTGATCCTTCAGGCGGCCCACCTGCAGCGCCAGTAGCTGCGCCTTGGTGATCTCGGTGACCATCCAGGCGAGCTTCTCCTGGACCAACTGGTGGCTAGCGAGCGGCTGTCCCCGAAACTGCTTGCGCTCCTTGGTATACTGCAGCGCGACGTCGTAGCAGGCCATCGCCGCGCCAATCGCACCCCAACTGATCCCGTAGCGAGCCTGGCTGAGACACATCAACGGCGACTTCAGGCCATCAGATTTCGGCAGCAAGTTCTCGTCCGGGATGCGAACATCCTGCAGCGACAGGCCGGATGTAACAGAGGCTCGCAGCGACCACTTGCCGTGAACGTCAGTCGCCGTGAAGCCGGGGCGATCGGTCTCAACGAGGAAGCCACGGACGCGCCAGTTTTCGGGGTCGACACCCGGTTCTTCGACCTTGGCCCAGATGACAGCAACGTCGGCGAGACTGCCGGAGGTGATCCACATCTTCTCGCCGTTCAGGATGTAGTCGTTGCCATCTTTGCGAGCACGGGTTCGCATGCCGCCGGGGTTGGACCCGAAGTCCGGTTCGGTCAGGCCGAAGCAGCCCAGCTTCTCGCCGGTCGCCATCTTGGGCAGCCAGTGCAACTTCTGCTCTTCGGACCCAAAGGTATAGATGGGATACATCACCAGAGCGGACTGCACGCTGACGAAGCTGCGAATACCGGAGTCGCCGCGTTCGAGTTCCTGGGTCATCAAGCCGTATTCGACGTTGTTGATTCCCGCGCAGCCGTAGCCTTCGAGGTTGGCTCCGAAGAACCCGAGTTCGCCCATGGGCAGCACGAGCTCGCGTGGAAAGCGACCGTCGCGATTGCACTTCTCGATGATCGGGATGAGGTTGTCTTCGATGTAGTCGCGGGTGCTGGCGCGAATGAGGAGCTCATCGGGCGAGAGGAGTGAGTCGAATTCGATGAAGTCGACGCCTTGAAATTTGAATGCCATCGACCGCTATTCTAGACGATGCCGAGATCGTCGGAACGAAAATGGCCGCATCCCGATTGAGATGCGACCACTTTTCGTTGCAGCGACGAAAACTTAGTTCGTCGTAAACGTCGAGACCGCCGAGTA